>CAYFVL010000021.1:0-33652 GCA_964346405.1 uncultured Fibrobacterota bacterium | reverse complement strand
CTCAAGGTATCTCCCCGGATACCCCTGCGCTTTTTCTAAGGCAATCTCGCACAACTTCTTACGCATAATGCTCTATCCCTCGGCATTTCGGCTTCGCTCAATACGGCGCTCCGCTCGGGACATCGCCCCTCGACATTTCGACATCGCTCACTTCGACATCGCTCACTTCGACACCGCTCAGTGCAGCGCAATGCAACGCTTCGCTCGGTACGGCGTCTCTCGACTGCGAAACCTGGGCTAACCCGGACAAGAACCGGATAGCCGCGGTACTGATAATCGGCGAACAGGTGTATCGTAAGCGCGGGAATCGGCATGACCGCAATGTCGCCGCCGGCGCGAAACGACCAATTGTCGTCGAAAAAATCTGATTTGAATTCCTCATCGACTTCTTCGTTCGAAACGCCCCCCGCACCGAAGCATCGAGCACGGCGCTGCTCTACACAATCCTCAGCGCCGGTTCCCGGGCATTGCACCCTTCCCAGAGATACCGTTACCCAGCCGGCTCGGTCCATCGCCGTTCCCAGAGTAATTCGGGATCCAGCGTTACGTGATTGCCGATACCGATTTCAACCGTGGGCTCAGCGACAAACTCCGATCCGGTGTCTGCGCCGGAAAATTCACCGGCGCCATATTGCTCCCGCGAATACATACCGCGAACGCGCAGTTTCGCCGACAGCCAATCGACAAGACCGGGTGGAGCGCGAAGCCAATCGACAATCCACGATTCAAAGCAGGCGGACTATTTGAGCCATGACCACCGTCGTGCCCAACCCGCCAGCGTCTGAATCGCAGTTTGCTTTTGAGAAGGGATGAATTATATATTGGACATGATCTATATATACCGCCCAAAGATAGAACCGTAAGTGGGGTTTCCGGGGCGCGCCGTGAAACTTCCTTCGGATGCAGAGATTGGTGATGCGTTATACGGTAAGGCCTTAGAAGCTGAATACTTCAGAACTACAAGCCAATAGCCTTGTATTAGTAAATCAACATTAGCCTACTACAATTCGAGTGATTGCCTATCTACAGGATGTGTTGTACCGGATTGCACAAATGAGCCAGGGACTCCTGACGGTCAAGTCTATGCAATAGTAATTTGGAGCCCTAAATCATTAGCGCGGGCAGTGTCAACGGTGACTGCTGTCGTAGTACCGTGTCCTCCTTGCCCATGGCCTGGTCCTATCGGTTGTGCAATTTATTACTCTGAATGCAAAAGGTCGATTCAGAGACCTTTGAGAGCTGGATTACACCAACTCTGGCGGAAATTCGAAATGCAATAAAAGTGTTGATCAATGTGAATGTCCCATCTCCTGTCTCGAGACCGAGAACACTGTCTGGAAACAATGGTGAAACTCTTGAGTTCATACGCTGGGAGGGTAATGGAGCCCAATACCTGGATGATCCTTACAGTGCAGCAACAAACCCCACAGTCTCCTCAGGTGCTCAAAATGTTACATTGACACCTGTTTATAAGTAAATCAAGATGGCACGGGGTGCGTCGTCGCCAGATCTGGTCACGATGCATGCTTTTGCAAAAGGTGAGTTTGAATAGATGGTGGTCGTTCATCAAAGGAAAATCTGTGTATGAGGTATCGTAGCATTGTAATTTGCCGGCTTGTGCTTCTCATATCTTTGTTCTCTTTCTATGGCTGTACTATGTCACCGATCCCTCAGTCTTTGAGTCTCGCGTGTTTTACGGACGAGGTAATGGTACTTGGAACAGATACTCTGCGTGTGGTCCAATCAACCAAATACGATGGTATTTGGCTCCGGGATTCATCTTTGGAGCTAGCGAGAGGTGATATATCTTTCACAGTTTCGTGTATTCCGAGCTTAAATGATACTTGTGCTGGGACGAAAAACAATGGATTGGTTTTGAGCGGAGGATTAGGTACTGCTACTTTCAAATCATGCTCTATTTCAATTGCTAAAATCGAATTCAACAGAGACTCTTGCCAACCCATGGAGTCTCCTTGCCCTGGTGCCACTCTGATTGATAGCACGGGTTTCGTATTTGCCTGTAACTGGGCACCTGACAGCTCCTACGAGAGTACTGTGTATGTAAGAACTTTTTGGACTGAATGTGTTGACTAATCTAAGCATTTTTCGTGTTGGCAAGTTTCAACATACTTGTTAAAGGGTGATAATGAGATTGATGTTTTGTGCGATATCTATATGCCTGTTTTCTTTCTGTGGCAATGAATCCCCGAGCGCGTCGAATGTAACGAGTGCTAATGATTCCAATCAGGAAGGAGTTAAGGGTAGTTGGTACGCCGCTTTGATAAAAACAACAGGGAATCCTGATCATGTTTTCGACCAGAATAATTTCACTTCTATGATTCATATAGGCGACTCCATTTGGACCGAATATTCCAAAATGGAATCTAAGACCGGGCGGATTGAATTTCTATACGATATGACTTCAGATTCAACAGCAGTCTTGTCGACCAAGGACGGTTTAACTAGTGTGTATGCTCAATATCAACGATGTGGTATCGTCCTGTACATTTTTTAGTATAGTGGAAAAAACCCGTTACGACTCCTAATGGGGTCACTAATCGCAAAAGTTTGTCTGCCTGTCTTGACCGCCAGAAAAAAAAGGCCGGGGAAAACCCCGGCCTCATCAAAAGACTGTTTTCGGCAGGACTTACTGAACGCCTCCCATCAGCGTCACCTTCTTCCGCAGCATCGGAATCACATACGATCCCGCGGACAGTTTCAGGTTGCTGCTCAGAAGCGTCTGCATGTCGGTCACTTTCATAACCAGGCGGCCCTCAAGTACACCCACTCGCGCACCTTTCAGGTTGTATACGTATACCTTCGATGCGGGGGTGATATTCAAACGAGGAGCCGGTTTAGACATAGCGGGACGATACCCCTCTCGAATCGCATCAACTCCCGGAACCAGATTCGATGCGGATTGTGGCAGATACCTTACCGCCTGATAGGACTTACCACCGCCGGCTTCAGTCATGGTCAATGATCCAAGCGGTACGTACACGCTGTCGCTCAGCTTCTCCCAGGTGGTATCACTTGTCTTGTTACCGGTCAGTCTAATAGGAGAAACTTCGTTGAACCACAGTCGAATCTGTGCCATTTGATTATCGGAGCGGATCTGGGCGTGGTTGACGGCAACTACGTTGTAGTCCGACGCCGAATACTGCCCGGCCGCGCCGGAATCTACGTAAACCGTTGACGGATCCCGGTAGAGGCCCGGTCCCGGGTGACCGTTGGCCCAGCCGTTTGGTACGATATAGTAGAAATCCGCCGAATGGTTCCAGTTGGTTCGTCCAATCTCCATTCCGTCACGCTCTATTATATACTGCATGACCTCACTTTCCGGGTCCTCGGAACCGGTCCATGTCAGTACGTTGTGGTCGCCGTTCTGGGTCACCTGAAGGTCGCCGGGAGCCGTGGGGGCGGTCTGGTCGATGAGCACCGGAGAGGGGTCGACATACGCAGTCAAGTCGGTCTCTCCAATATAAGCACCATTCTCAGCATCGATGTTGGTGAATTTCGAAAGGCTGATCCAGGTGTTTTCCCTGCACTCGATGCTGCCGTCGGCATCGATATCGGAGACAATACCAAAGTCCGTACCTACCTGCACCGCCGGTTCACAACCACGAATATGACTGCTCATGATTTCATGCACACCCGTAAAGCCTTTGGAACCGCTTCCGCCCTGCACCGAACAGTTGTGAACGGTTAAGGTATACTTTCCATGTGCGGCGGCTCCGCAGTTTATGAAGTCGCAGTCGGTTATGTAGTTTCCTTTACTCTGCATCAATAGTCCGGTATTCTCGATATTTTCGAATCGGCACCCTACAAAGCTGAAGAATCCGTCGGTGTGCCCAGTGATGTTGGCGCCATTTATCAGGTTCTTGAACTCGCTTCCGTACACGGCCATTTTGTCAATTATTTTGCCTACGTTGCCTTGGTTCGGTTTTTCGCCACATGGGATTTCACCGGCGCAGCTTGCGATACCGACTCTGCAGTTGTCGAATTCAAGGAAACTCAGGCTGATATTCTGAGCATTCCCGAAAGTAATCCCGCATGTGGTCTGGTCCTTGAAACGTATATTGGCGGCGTCAAGGCCCTTGGCCGGCCCTCGTTCCTGAGCATATCCAATCTGTCCACCCTGAATGGTCAAATTGAAGAGTCTAATCGGATTCGCCGTACAATAATCAAGATTCGGGTGGAAATTCAGGATCGTTTCGTCTTTTCCTGCTCCGTAAATAGTACCATCTCTGAGTGTCTGCGAAATGTTGTAGGTACCCGGCCCCAGGTATACCACGGCGCCACCGTTGACCGCGTTTGCGATAGCGCTTCCGTCCATTCCTGTCATGTTCGTTCCCGGCCCGTCACCGTCAAGCTTGATCCGGGGTAGAAAACGCGAATAAGGACGAATCAATTGTGGAGTCATCCGCAATGAATTAGGCTTGAGGTCTTCCGTAAAAATCGTATTGTTGGTGTTTATGATTGCCGTCGTGCAGCCAACCATCGAGTTCAATACGTGTCCCTTGGCTGTAGGACCGTTCTTTTCCTTCGGCAATTCATCTTCTCGCAGCATGCTGCGATCGGACATTCCGTAAGCCTGTGTACGTATGTTTGCGGCGTAGTTTACGCCGTCACCCGAAACCGGATTCCATTTGGTGAGGTAGGGGTCGCGAGCAACGAGTGAGGACCACGCCGCACCGGTAACAGCGGTTCTGAGAGCAACGTAGCCGGTTCCGCCGATCGCTGTATTGTTCATGCCACCGATACGCCATGCGCCGTATCGGGCATCCATAAATGAATAGGCCCTGGTACCGTCCGCGAGCGATACCCAGTCAGCCCAATCGATATTTCTGCTTTTCCCACCGGGAGTGTGGCTGATACTGGCGCATTCCACGCCGTTTTCGATACTGAGGTACGGATCGGCCCACTCAACGTATTCGCTGTTGATATGGCTGACGGTAATACCGCGGCCGTTTATGATGTGAACCGGTGTCCAGTCAATCTGACCGTGGGTAATTATGTTGGTTATGAGCGTTCCACTGCCGTCGCCGACCTCGTCGGTAGCATTGATCACCATACAGCTTGCATGCTCGAGCCAGGTCTCGTCTTTGTGACCGGCACAGTTGAAGCTTTTCAGGTTACAGGTACTTGCGCCGACATAGCCCTGACCGAATCCGAAAGTCGTATGCCGAAGGAAACCGTCGATCTCGTAGCTGACCTTGTCGCGAGCCATGTTGCCGAGAACGAAAAAACAACTGTCCAGTCCAACAAACACTGACTTTTGAGCGACATAGGTGGCAATACACCGTTTCATGATACCATCGGTCTGTTTGATGCGAGGCTTATGATTGAAAAACACAAGATCACTCACATCCTTGGTCAGGTGGTAGGTAATTTCTTTTGGACCGACAATCTGAAGCCCGCTGGGTGGATCGGTGACATCTCCGTTTTTTTCGTCGTCGAATAGAAGAAGGTCCTCACCCGTGCAGGCATCGACCGCCGCCTGGTATGTATCGTAATTACTCGTTCGTATCACCGCGGCCCGGGAGGCC
The DNA here is from genome assembly GCA_964346405.1 of uncultured Fibrobacterota bacterium. GTDB lineage: Bacteria > Fibrobacterota > Chitinivibrionia > Chitinivibrionales > CAYFVL01 > CAYFVL01. The sequence goes on along the minus strand of CAYFVL010000021.1, from coordinate 28,103 downwards.
GTGGTCAATACCGTCGCGGCCAATAAGAGCACCGCGACGCTTAAATGTTTCAGGAAACGGGTTTGGGACATAGTACTGCCTCCTCCTTAACCACATGTTTGGTTTTAAGCCCTTCAAAGAAGCTTGTTGATTGTTTCTAGCTGTCGTTTCATGTCGAAAAACCGAGTGAAAGTGCGCCAAAGAGAAAAATTCGCCAATAAGTGGGGTCGGTATGTGCGCACTTATTTCTAATATACCGTTAAAATTCCTTCCGGGCCGCTAAAAATTACAAATCCTCGACATCCGGCCGGTATCGAGCAGAAGTCCGACCCACCTGCCATTTCGAATGATACAGAGGTCATTTCAGACAAGAGATTTGTTTAAGCGGTTATATATGGAAGCCGAAAGGCCGTTTTCCTCAGTAAACAGGGTAAGGAGTCGTAACGGAATAAAGTCTCAAGAAATCGCGAATATCAGGGCGGCTTTCGAGGCGCTTTTGCAGGGGCATGGCAGGGACTATGGCCCTGCACAAGCAACGAAAGCCGACTTGAGATCAAGAGAGAATGGAGAGGTTATTCCGTTACGAATCCTAACTCAGACGAATTGCAGCCGCGAATAGTCTATCGAATTTGATTCAATCTCCAACTTTCAAAGTCCGACCCACCATTCGCCGCATCACTGCACCAGGCCAAACCTAACCCAGGTTTCGCAATCAACTTACGGTTTCGCCGGGCGGGATTCAAGGTATCTCCCCGGATACCCCTGCGCTTTTTTTAAGTCAATCTCGCAAAATATCTTCCGCACACTGCTCTACCCCTCGGTTCCGCTCGGGACATCGCCTCGGCATTTCGACATTTCGGCTTCGCTCACTTCGACATCGCTCAGTGCAGCGCAATGCAGCGCTCCGCTCACTTCGACACCGCAGTGCAGCTCAGTGCAGCGCAATACAGCGCAATACAGCGCAATACATCGCTGGGCTCGGTACGGCGTTTCTCGACTGCGAAACCTGGGCTAACCCGAAACGGTCTCAGGGCTTCCTGTCCGGACACCCGTCCTCGTCACGATACCCGTTTATCACCTCGGCCTGGTTGGGGCATTTGTCATCTTTGTCCGGTATGCCGTCGTTGTCGTTATCGGGATCCGGACACCCGTCGTGATCCTCGAACCCGTCAAAATCTTCAGCCTCATCCGGACACTCGTCATGCTGGTCGTACATACCGTCGAAATCGTTGTCGTAGTCGGGACATCCATCCCCATCCTCGAACCCATCGTGGTCTTCGGCGATATCGGGACATTTGTCCTCGGAATCCACTATACCGTCCTCGTCCGAATCAACACGCACGCGGATGCCCGATTTCTCGGACTTGATCCCAATGGTGCCGGCTCCCTTGCCCAGGCCCCGGAGAGGATTGTCGTAGCCGGCTTGATAGGCATAGGTTTGCCAGATGTTCGGGGGATATCGGGGGTCTTTCGATATGTTCGTCTCATCGATAACCGCATAGCTGCTGTAGGGCTTCCTGTTCGCGAAGAGGCAGTTATAGATGATTCTGGACTTTTTTGAATTCTCACTGACATACACCCCGAACTGCTTATTGCGATACAGGACGTTGTTCTGAACCAGAACCGCACTGTTGTTCGACAGGTGAACTCCGCTGTGCCCGTTGTCGCCGATCACGTTATGCTCAACCGAAGTCCGTACACCGTAGGATATAAGCTCACAGAAAACGCCGCTCCACTCGTTGGCGACGATCACGTTGCTGCTGATATGGGGCAGCGATATGAGAATCTGAATGCCGGATTTTGCGTTTTCCCGTATGACATTACGCCGGATGATCATATTGGTGTTTTCGCTTATTATCCCGGCTCCTCCACCCTTTATGGTGAACCCCTCGAGAACGGCGTCATTCGCGGCCCGCACAACGGGGTTGGTTCGGTCCCCACGAATGATCGTCTTATCGGTTTCCTGCCCCTGAAGAACTATACCGCGCGCCATGGTGATATTCTCACGGTATGTTCCCTTCAGCACGAATACCGTATCGCCCTCCAGCGACTCATCGACGGCACCCTGGATGGTGGAATAATCGTTTGGTACGACAATCCGCCTGCCGGCGAACGTGGTTTCCGCAAACAAAATCAGGTGAGCAAACGCCAATGCGGCAATCGGCCATTGAGGAAACTTCATGCGGTTGCTCTTTGAGTCGCTTTCTATGGCTCTTCCATTGAATACTGTATGCATAAATCCTTCCGCATCCCATGCCATGAAATTCGTTTTCCACGGTTTTGCGCATATAGCCCAATACCATGCCCTGGTGAGCCGGACACTTCTGCTGAACATCAATACCTCCAATTTCGACCTTCTCGAGCATCTTCGCCCTTTTCGGGCAGCGAAGCGCGCTATACCAAATTTAACACATTGGGTGTGCTAAATCCATATATGATGGTTCATTATCATCACACCCGTGTAGTGCATGATCCGCGGAACGCGAAACTTGGGTTAAGGGTGACATACGGGCGTAACGATGGTCGTTTGATTGCCGGATACGGTTCAATCTCATATCCGTGCCGATCCGGCGATATGCGATACAGGCAGGTCTGTCCGGAAATTCCACAAAGACGGACGCTGATCCCGTCCGGCGGGATGATGCGCCCGTTTTCAGGCTGAGTGACCGATTCGCTTCGCCCCCCCCGGCGGGATCAGCGCAGTCGGCAAAAATCGGCCAAGGAATTGCCAAGACACCGGTGTTTAGCTATTTTTTGATGACTGTTTTGATTTCCGAACTTTGACCTTGGTTTCTGGTCTCTGTTTTTGATCTTTCTTCCCGGAAGGGTAGCGAATGAATAATACCGTATTTCTAACTGATGATTTTCTGCTGGAGACCAAAGCCGCACGGGAATTATACCATTCCTATGCGCGCGACTTACCTATTATAGACTACCACTGTCATTTGCCTTCGCACCAGGTCTCCGAGGATACGCGGTTCGAGAATATGACACAAATCTGGCTTGCTGGTGATCACTACAAGTGGCGCGCGATGCGGAGTAACGGAGTCGAAGAGCTGTATTGTACGGGGGACGCATCGGATTGGGAGAAGTTCCAGTCCTGGGCCGCAACCGTCCCGCATACCCTGAGAAATCCGCTTTACCATTGGACGCACCTCGAGCTTCGTCGCCCTTTCGGTATTTTCGATCGTGTCCTGAATGCGGAGACTTCCGAAGGAATCTGGAAAGAGTGCAATGAAAAGCTTGCGCAACCCGAATTCAGTGCACGTGGTATCATGAAGCAGATGAATGTCGAAATTGTGTGCACTACCGATGATCCGACCGATGATCTCAGGCACCATCGAGCTGTAGCTGCCGACAAATCTTTTCCTGTCGGCATGTTTCCGACCTTTCGTCCGGATAAAGGTATGGCCGTAGAAAATGCCTCCGGATTTAACGAATGGGTGGATGCCCTGGCGGCGGCGGCCGACATGGATATTTCCGACTATAAAGATTATCTCGAAGCGCTTCGGAAACGTCATGCGTTTTTTCATGAGGTCGGCTGTCGGCTTTCCGATCACGGAATAGAAACCGTATACGCCGAGGACTATACGGAATCGGCTATCAAAAAGGCATTTGAGCAGGTTCGGTCGGGGAGCGAATTGGATAACGAGCAGATAGCTCAGTTCAAATCGGCAATGCTCTATGAGTTCGGTCTCATGGATCACGAGCGTGGATGGGTGCAGCAGCTTCATTTGGGCGCCATACGAAACAACAACACGCGACTTTTCGAGCGACTCGGCCCGGATACGGGTTTTGATTCAATCGGGGATTTCGAAGTCGCTCGGCCGCTTTCCACTTTTCTGGACCGTCTGGATCGCACTAACCAGTTGCCAAAAACCATTCTGTACAATCTGAATCCGCGTGACAACGAGCTTCTGGCAACCATGATCGGGAATTTCCAGGACGGTTCGGTACCCGGAAAGATGCAGTTCGGCAGCGGCTGGTGGTTTCTGGATCAGAAATCGGGAATGGAACGCCAGATAGATGCGCTCTCAAATCTTGGGCTTCTGAGCCGATTTGTCGGTATGCTGACCGATTCCCGAAGTTTTCTTTCCTACACTCGTCATGAGTACTTTCGAAGGATTCTGTGTAACATTGTCGGTCGTGATATCGAGAACGGTCTCATACCGCGTGACTATGAACTGGTTGGAGAAATGGTTCGTGCTGTTTGCCACGATAATGCGGCATCGTATTTCGGGTTTGACCATAGGGCGTAATTGAGGAATGCAGAATTCTGACTAAGGCCGAAACTTGGGTTGACTGGTCACTTTCAGGGCAGGCACGATATACTCGACTAGCGATTCCTGACGAGCACGTCATTTGGTTCGGGTCCGAGTTCAGGATCAGACAGGATACAAATTTCACGGTTTCGTCGGCTTTGGGAAAACGCGCGTTTTTCTGAACGGAAGACGGAACAGGAGAATCAATGGGAAGGGAAAAAACAAAGCAGGACCTTCTCCGTGAGAACCGGGAGCTTAAGGCGTTGCTTGAGCAAAGAGACTCGGAGCTTATGAAGCATCGGGCTCAGGCGCTCGCGGGAGCCGATTCTTCCTTTCTGGAATGGATTCAGAACCACACGAGTGCAATTTGCGTACACGATCTGGAGGGTAACTACCTCGAGGCAAACGAGCAATTCTGCGCAATGCTCGGATATTCGCGCGAGGAACTCCTGGCGCTGAACATCAGTCATGTGACTACCGATTTCAACCCCAGGATGTATCAGGAAGTTCTTGCTCAGGCGGCTTCGGCGGCTTCGGTGGGAATGGAGGGAGTGTATCGGAAAAAAGACGGCGACATAATCATGGTTTCGATACACACCGGTGTTCTCGAAAATGACCGCGGTGAAATTGTTGTCGACCTGGTTCAGAATATTACCGAACGAAAGAATACCGAACAGCAGCTTCAGGAATACCGTACGCGACTCGAGGACCTGGTGCGGGAGCGGACTGAAGAGCTGACTAAGACAAATGCGGATCTTCGACGTGAGATTCGCCGACGCGGTCGGGCGGAAAAACGGCATGAAGAAGAGCGTGAATTGCTGCGCACCCTCATAGACAACCTCCCTGACCACATATTTATCAAGGATCCGCGTGGAAGGTACATGCTTGACAATAGGGCACACGCGGAGTTCCTGGGGCGAAAAACACCGAGTGGCGTTATAGGAAAGACATCCGCCGATTTTTTCCCAGAGAAGCTCGCTGAAAAGTACCAGGCCGACGACAGGGAGGTTATCGAGTCGGGCCAACCGCTCATTGAAAGAAAAGAGCCTACATTCGATCGGGAAGGACGACCGCGATGGGTTTCCACATCCAAGATTCCGATTCGTGACGATGACGGACGCATTCGACGACTGGTTTGTATAAGCCGTGATATCACCGAACTAAAACGGGCGCAGGATGCTCTCGAAGATGAGAGAAACCTTCTTAGAACCCTTATCGACAACATGCCGGATTTCATATTCATCAAGGATGCCGAGAGCCGGTTTGTGGTCAGCAATATATCTCACGCTCGCGCCCTGGGCCTTGAGAATCCCCGGAAGATGGCCGGGCGTACGGATTTTGATTACTTCCCCAGCATGCTTGCGGGAGAATACTTTGTTGATGAACAGCGAATCGTATCAACCGGTACCCCGATGATCGATCACGAAGAGCCGACTGTTGATGCCAGCGGACATGAACGCTGGTTATCCACGACAAAGGTTCCGCTGAGGAGTTCAAGGGGGCGGGTTAAGAGAATTGTCGGGATCAGCCGTGATATTACCGAAAGAAAACGGTTCGAAAAGGCGTTGCAGAAGGCAAAGGATGAACTTGAAATACGTGTTGCCGAGAGAACTTCGGATCTGCGCGAAGCGAACAAAAGTCTTGCCGTTCGGTTGAACCAGTTGGATTTTCTGAATGCAACTTCTTATGCGCTGGCACAGATTATTGATCTGAACGAGCTGTATCCGTCTATGCTTCAGGCATTCATCTCGCGGTTTCCCGAAGCCGAAGGAAGCATTTGTGTGCGGGACGGCAAGAATTTCGTGTGTACCGCGGCAACGCCGGCATTGGACAATACACGGGGCCGAGCCGCTTCGGAAAATGCCTTGCAACGCTATGCCGATCGAACACTTCAGGCGCCAAAAATGATCCGCAATTGGCGTGAAAACGATAAACTCGGTGTGCTCAATTGGCCGGTTGACGATTCATTTTCTTCATATCTTGCGATTCCTTTGCTTTCCGATAATCGTATGGTGGGCTGTATCCAGGTTTTTACCACCGATAAGTTCACGGAATTGTATCGTCAGGAGAAACCGCTATTGACCACGCTTTCCGCCCATGCGGCGGTATGCCGGAGTAATGCGGTACATTATAAGGAGTTGGGAGAGAAAGCCAGGCTCGAGGGTGAACTCGAGGCGGCACGAAATATTCAGCGAAGCTTCACTCCGCAGTTTCGTCCTTCGATACCGCACGTTACGCTCAAGGGGGTTTACTATCCGGCTTTTGAAGTGGGCGGGGATTACCTGGACTATTTCGAAAATGAAGACGGGCACTGGGTTATTGTCATTGCGGACGTGTGTGGGAAGGGTGTGCCGGCCGCCCTGTTGATGACGGTTCTTCGAAGTACCTTTCGGGTGGAGGCGCGTGGGCTGGCTTCGGCACGAGCTATTCTCAGTGCGGTGAATCAGGCCATGCAGATAAATCTGGATAACCGGTCGTTCGTGACCGCGATTTGTCTGGTGCTCGACCGTGATGGAAAGACTATGAGTTATTCTCGAGCAGGGCACCCACAGTTGTTGAAAGTACCCGCCGACGGAGGCAATCCCGAGAGCATCGATTGCGCCGGAATCGCCCTCGGACTGACTTCGGACCACAAGACGTTCGATTCGCTTCTCGACGAGGTCAGGATTCCGCTTCGTACCGGCGATCGGTATCTGATCTACACCGACGGGCTTACCGAGGCGACCAACGGCGGCAAAGACAGCTACGGCATGGAACGACTGGAGCGGGTGGTTACCACAACGCGCTCATGTGACCCCGACGGAATAATTCGAGGAATAATGGCCGATATCCGTGCGTTTACCGGAACGGCTCCCTATCACGACGACCTGACTATGCTGGCGCTGGAGGTAATCGACTGATGGGGCAGAGTAGTATGGTATCGGAGGTCGGGTTAATCAAGGCCCGATGGGGGCCCCGGCATGTTTGTAGAAAAGGTCCAACAAGGCGCCCCAAAGCCCCATCCGGGGCGACATATCGGTTCCACGGACTTTTACCCTATCCGATTCATGGTCCAGTACGGGGGTGAGGACGGCCAAAAAAATAAACTATTTTCGTCTCTACCCTTGACAATCCTTCCAGAGTGAGATATATTTCATTCGAGGAAATTATGAAAACGATGAAAACAGCGGCAATCTCGTTTCTTATCGGCGTAGTAAGCCTTGTAGTAGTACTCGATCAAAAAGAACGGGGAACGGGATTGTAGTTTTCAAAGAATAGAGTAGAACACAAAAGCCCGCTTCCCCCAAAAGGGAAGCGGGCTTTTTTTCGTATCTGGGTGGGCTCATGGCTTCTGCTTGCTATGGAACGCTATGAGGAGGTATTTTAATTGGCTCCACAGGAGGGGGTTTTGAACAAAACCGGTGCAGAAATAATCGTTGATGCATTACGACAGGAGAAGATTGATACGCTGTTTGGTTATCCGGGCGGCGTGGTCATTCCTATATTCGACGTTCTCTATGAGACGGACGATATCAATGTCGTGCTGACCCGTCATGAACAAGCCGCGGCTCACGCGGCCGACGGGTATGCCCGTGCAACGGGCAAAGTTGGAGTTTGTCTGGCGACGTCCGGACCCGGGGCGACGAATCTCGTTACGGGTATTGCCACGGCATATCTTGACAGCGTTCCCATGGTCGCACTCACCGGACAGGTGGCTACACCGCTTCTGGGTACCGATGCGTTCCAGGAGGCGGATATTGTCGGTATTACGCGGCCGGTCACAAAGCACAATTTTCTTGTGCGAACCGTGGAGGAGCTTCCTTCGGTGCTGAAACAGGCGTTTCATATTGCCCGAAGTGGTCGCCCCGGTCCGGTTCTGGTCGATATTCCCAAGGATGTCTCTACCGGAATCCTTAAGGATTACGCGTATCCGACCGATGTCCACATTCGCAGCTATCGTCCAAATACGGTCGGCCATATTCGTCAGATCAAAAAAGCGGCCGAAGCGATCAAGGCGGCGCAACGTCCGGTTATCTATGCCGGGGGCGGCGTGATTATAAGCGAAGCGCATGATGAACTGTTGGAACTGGCCGAAAAAACCAACATTCCGGTGACCACCACGCTCATGGGTCTGGGGTCGTTTCCGGGCACTCATCCGTTGTTTATCGGGATGCCGGGGATGCATGGCTCACGCGCCGCGAATATGACCCTTCAGTCCACTGATTTGATCATATCCGTGGGAGCGAGGTTTGACGATCGGGTGACCGGGCATGTCGAGTCTTTCGCACCGCATGCTCGGATCATACATATGGATATAGATCCGGCCGCAATCTCCAAGATTATAAAAGTGGATATACCCGTGGTTGGAGACGCGAAAAACATTCTACAGCAACTCAATAGCCATCTTGAGCCCAGAGATGCGGGAGAGTGGAATGAGCAGGTCAACGAGTGGAAAGGTGAAAAGCTATTCACCTATGAGCCCTCGGATTGTGAGATAAAGCCGCAATCGGTGATCGAAGCGCTCTATGAGGAGACAGGCGGGGAAGCGCTGATAACGACCGAAGTCGGGCAGAACCAGATGTGGGCCGCGCAGTTCTATAAGTTCAATCACCCCCGCAGCCTGCTGACCTCGGGAGGACTCGGCACCATGGGATATGGTATGCCGGCGGCAATGGGGGCGGCATATGCTGTTACCGATCGGCCGGTTGTCGATATCGCCGGGGATGGATCGATTCAGATGAACATTCAGGAACTGGCCACTATTGCTCTGAACGATATTCCGGTCAAGATCCTCATTCTGAATAATGGATATCTCGGGATGGTCCGACAGTGGCAGGAACTCTTTTTTGACAAACGATACAGCTCTACCTGTTTGAAAGGTGGATCGATTTGTGGCGAGTGCCGGGGAAGAGACGAGAACTGCAAAATGAACTATCTGCCGGATTTCGTAGCGCTGGCGAAAGCTTACGGTATTCAGGCGTTTAGAGCCGAAACTCCGGACAAGATGCTGGAAACACTTCGGCGGGGACTCGCCGTCAAAGGGCCGGCCCTGATGGAGTTTCGGGTTTGTAAAGAAGAAAACGTGTTTCCAATGGTCCCGGCGGGAAAAGCAATAGACGAGTTAATGGAGGGATGATGAGCACCCATACGATTTCAGTTTTCGTTGAAAACCATAGCGGCGCCTTGTCCCGTATTGCGGGTCTTTTTTCAAGCAGGGCCTATAACATCAGCAGCCTGGCCGTCGCCGAAACCGATGATCCGTTGGTCTCCAGGATGACTATTGTGGTGAGCGGCGATGAAAATGTGCTCGAACAGGTTACGAAGCAGCTCAATCGCCTGATCGATGTTATCAAAGTTCTGGATTTCAGCGATACACGAACGGTTGATCGTGAATTACTTCTGGTTCGGCTCGATGCCAACAAAGGTAACCGGCATGAGATTCTTGCTCTGGCAAATATTTTCGGTGGACGAGCCGCTTCGGTTTCACCCAGTTCAATTACGATCGAGCTTTCGGGGGAGACCCGTACGGTCGACGATTTTATAGCCATGGCAAAACCCTACGGCATCAAAGAACTGGTACGATCGGGTAAGATCGCTATGGCTAAGAAGTAACCTGGTAAACGAGTACAGTATATTCACCCTTTGAAAGGAGAACCTCCATGGCTGTCATCGATTTCGGCGGAGTCAAGGAAGATGTAGTTACGCGCAAGGAATTCAGCCTTGCCAAAGCGCGAAAAGTGCTAAAGAAGGAAACCGTTGCCATTATTGGCTATGGCGTCCAGGGCCCGGCTCAGGCGCTCAACATGAAGGATAACGGAATCAATGTGATTATCGGACAGTCCCAGGCGTTCAAGTCGGATTGGAACCGGGCCAAAAAAGACGGCTGGGTACCGGGCGAGACTCTGTTCGACATTGAAGAGGCCGTGGAGCGCGCGACAATCGTGCAGGTGCTTGTGTCCGATGCCGCTCAGCGGGTTGTCTGGCCCAGGATCAAGAAGCATCTGTACGAAGGGGATGCTCTCTATTTTTCCCACGGTTTCTCGATCGTTTACAAAGACCAGACAAAGGTGATTCCACCGGAAAATGTCGATGTGATCATGGTAGCCCCCAAGGGCAGTGGAACATCGGTGCGACGCAATTTCCTTTCAGGGGCCGGAATAAACTCCAGCTATGCCGTGCATCAGGATTTCACCGGCCGGGCCGAAGAGCGCTGTCTGGCTCTGGGAATCGCGGTGGGCTCGGGATATTTGTTTCCGACAACTTTCGAACAGGAAGTGTACAGTGACTTGACGGGTGAACGTGGTGTCCTCATGGGTGCTCTTGCCGGAGTGATGGAAGCGCAATACGATGTGTTGCGCAAAAACGGGCACTCTCCGAGTGAAGCTTTCAATGAAACCGTTGAGGAACTCACACAGAGCCTGATCCGGTTGGTGGACGAGAACGGTATGGACTGGATGTATGCCAACTGTTCGGCGACCGCACAGCGGGGCGCCCTGGACTGGAAAGGCAAGTTCAAGAAAGCCACACTCCCGGTATTCAAAGACTTGTACAAGTCGGTCAGAAGCGGTACGGAAACAAAACGTGTGATTTCCGTCTGCGGACGAAAAGATTACCAGGAACGTCTCGGTGCCGAATTAGGACAAATCCATGATTCCGAAATGTGGCGGGCAGGCGCGGCCGTACGCGGGTTACGGCCGAAAGAGAAGGCCAAAGAGGTTACACGAGCAACCAAAGGTATTGCCGGACGGAAATCCAACTGACCAATAACGGGATCGGATTTCGCGGTTGAGTGAAATTCTGAGCGGATCGTGTGAGTACCTCGCACGATCCGACGCTCTCAGGCCGAGATCCTCGACATGATTTTCAGTCGATCATCGGTCACCTCATCGGGCATGAAGCCGGCATTATGAAGCGAGAAACGAAATGAAAGAGCGAGTTTATATATTCGACACAACGTTGCGCGACGGTGAACAGGCGTTATCGGTATCGTTGTCGGTACAACAGAAATTGAGAATCGCCCGTCAACTTGCGCGGTTGCGCGTTGATGTAATTGAAGCAGGTTTTCCAATATCTTCCCCGGGAGATTTCGAATCGGTCCACACAATCGCCGAGTCGGTGAAAGGTCCGGTGATTTGTGGCCTGGCCAGGATGGTGGAAAAGGATATACTAACCTGTGCAAAGGCGGTCAAGCCCGCGGAGCGTGGTCGGGTTCATACCTTTATCGGCACCTCGGCGATACATACGGAGAAAAAACTCCGCAAATCCGAAGAAGAAATTCTGGATATGATTGCACGAAGTGTGAAACTTGCTCGGAAACATTGTGGAGATGTTGAGTTCTCGCCGGAAGATGCCGGTCGAACCGACCTGGACTTTCTTTGTCGAACGGTAGAGACCGCAATCAAACATGGTGCGGGAACCGTGAACATACCGGATACGGTCGGCTATACGACTCCCGAAGTGTTCGGGCGTATTATCGACACGTTACGCAACAAAGTGCCAAATATCGACAAGGCAATAATATCGGTCCATTGTCATAACGACCTTGGCATGGCAACGGCCAATTCTCTGACTGCCGTGGCTCACGGTGCGCGACAGGTTGAGTGTGCAATGAACGGCCTGGGGGAAAGGGCTGGAAACGCGGCCACCGAAGAGATCGTTATGGCTCTGAAGGTTCGGCGGGACGTTTTCAAAGTTGGTACTTCGGTGCAGACCAGGGAGATTGTTCGGACCAGCAGATTGATTCGCGATATTTGTGGGGTCCCCGTGCAGCCGAACAAAGCTATCGTGGGAAGTAATGCTTTTTCGCATTCGTCCGGAATTCATCAGGACGGCATACTGAAGGCGAAAAAAACTTATGAAATCATGACGCCGCAATCAGTCGGTCTGAAAGAGAACCGAATGAATCTGACCAGTCGATCGGGTAGTCACATGGTGAAGTCCCGCCTGATGGGGCTTGGCTATGACGAAAGCGATATCGACATCAAAAGCTTCTACGATCGCTTTATCGCCCTGGCCGACAAGAAAGGGACTGTATACGACGACGACCTGGTCGCGCTGATGGAGATAGATGATCCGAGCAAAATGAAGGATTCCTATTCGCTGGAGTACCTTAACGTTTCCAGCGGAATCGGGGTGGTCCCAACGGCTACGGCGCGGGTCTGTTTTGAGGGAACCGTGTGGGAAGAGGCCGCTTGCGGTGACGGCGCGGTTGATGCCGCTACCAAAGCAATCGATCGAATCACCGGTTTGTCGCTGAAAATCGACGATTACCATCTGGATGCGATAACAGAAGGGCGGGATGCGCTGGGACGAGTGAGTGTTACGGCACGAGCCGAGGAAGGCGTCTTTACCGGGATTGGAACGAGTACCGATATCGTTGAGGCGTCGGCTCGGGCGTACATGGATGTCGTCAACAAAGTGCTGCGGATGAGAAAAATCGGGAAGAAAATTACCCTGGTGAAACGGCGTCCCACCAGGAAACAGGCTCGGAGCGGCAAATGAAACATGTGCATGCACTGGATCCGGGCTCGACCGGCCTGGTTGTCGTCGATGTACAGGAGAAATTCCGCAATGCCGTTCCCGATTTCGATGCGGTTGTCGAGGGAGCGGTGAAGCTCGTGAAGGGGTTCGAAAAACTGGGACTTCCGGTATTGGTTACCGAGCAGTACCCAAAAGGACTCGGCAAAACAGCAGTCGAAGTCGCACGTGCCGCCAAGGCTTTCGATCCGGTGGAAAAAACGTGTTTTTCCTGCGCGGGGGCGCCGTCGTTCCTGATGCGTCTGGAAAAAACGAGTGTTCGCACCGTGGTCGTCTGTGGTGTCGAAACCCACGTTTGCGTCAACCAGACCGTACACGATCTTCTGGCGCGCGGGTATTCGGTTCATGTATCGCATGACGCCGTGGCTTCGCGGACTCGTGAGAACAGAGATATCGCTTTGCGTAAAATGGAAATGTCGGGAGCGATACCCACGAGCGTTGAGATGTGCCTTTTTGAACTGCTCGGTGACGCGGCGCGGGAAGAGTTTCGGGATGTCCAGGCGCTGATCAAGTAAGGTGCGAATGATGGGTATTCGAATGTTCCTGGAAGTGACGCCTGTTACGAGCGAGTGCACAAGGCGGTGAATGACTTGGTTAGTGTTATTGGGCGGATAATTCCGCGGAGGCCCCGATTATTACATGACCCCCGGCCTTTTCGGGTCGGCTGTCTTACTTTTGCTTTTTGGTTTTTAAAAGACGCGAATATACAACACAAGAAAGGATGCTTGAGCCATGAAATCTTATAACATTGCGCTCATGCCGGGAGACGGGACCGGACCGGAGGTACTTCGTGAAGGTGTCAAAGTGCTCGATGTCGCGGCCGCGAAACACGATATCAAGCTCTCCTATACGGAATATGATTTCGGTGGTGAACGGTATCTGAAAACGGGAGATACGTTGCCCGACAGTGGCCTCGAGGAGCTTCGGAAACATGACGCCATTTTTCTGGGAGCGATTGGCCATCCCGATGTAAAGCCGGGCATTCTGGAAGTCGAAATCCTTCTGAAAGCTCGATTTGCGCTCGATCAATATATCAATCTGCGTCCGGTCAAATTGTATCCGAACGTCGAAACCCCCTTGAAAGACAAAGGGCCGGAGCATATCGATTTTGTCGTTGTGCGTGAAAACAGCGGTGGTATATATACCGGAATGGGAGGAGCGGCAATGGTCGGCACTCCCAATGAAACGGCGACGCAGGTGATGTCGTATACTCGTCCCGTGGTGGATCGGTGTATCCGTTATGCGTACAAGTACGCGCAGAAGCGGAACCGGAAGAAAATGCTGACCCTGGTGCACAAGTGTAATGTCCTCACGCATGTCGGTGACCTGTGGGTTCGTTCGCACAAGGAAATCGGGGATGCGGAATTTGCGGACGTTAAGCAGGATTACAATCACGTTGATGCCTGCACCATGTGGATGGTAAAATCTCCCGAGTACTACGACGTCATTGTAACGGCCAATCTGTTCGGTGATATAATCACCGACCTGGGGGCGATGATTCAGGGCGGTATGGGAATCGCGGCCGGCGGCAATATCAACCCGGAAGGGGTATCGATGTTTGAGCCTATCGGCGGCAGCGCACCGAAATATACCGGACAGAACGTGATCAATCCTCTGGCCGCTATCAGTTCGGGCGCAATGCTTCTCGAGACACTGGGCGAAGGGGCGGCGGCGGCATCGATTGACAAAGCTGTGCACGATACCCTGGCATCCGGCAAAATCAAGAGTTTGTCGGCGGGCCGTATGGGCATGGGAACGACCGAAGTCGGAGATCTGGTGGCTTCGCTGGTTTCCTGAATTCAGTAAACAAGTACAAAGGGTCGACCCGATGCGGTCGGCCCGACGTATGACCTCCGGGGTCGTACGTACAAAAGAACGACTGGGATGAAAATGGCAGATACACAGCGAATAGCCGTTTACGATACAACCTTGCGGGACGGAAATCAGGCGATCGGGATCGGATTGTCGCTTGCCGATAAGCTCGATATCGCGGAACGGCTCGACGACCTCGGGGTGCATTATATCGAGGGCGGATATCCGAATCCGACGAATGCCGTTGATACCGCCTTTTACCGGGAAGCCGGATCCAGGAATCTCAGCGCCAGAATTGCGGCGTTCGGAAGTACCCGTCGACCGGGTGTGACGGTTGAAGAAGACGCTTTTTTGCAGGCTTTGATTTCAACACAAGCACCTGTCGCCACAATTTTCGGCAAGTCATGGGACTTGCATGTCGAACATGTCATTCGAACCACGCTTGAGGAAAACATCGCGATGATCGGCGAATCGGTTGCGTATCTGAAGCGGCACATGGATGAGGTGGTATTTGACGCGGAACACTTTTTTGACGGTTACGTGCGTAACAAAGAGTACGCCGTGTCGACAATAAAGGCGGCGGCGGAAGCGGGAGCGGATGTAATCGTGCTCTGTGACACCAACGGCGGCATGTTGCCCGATCAGTTCCTCGAGATATACAAGGACATTGCGGCGACACTCGATGTGCCGTTAGGGGTGCATATGCATAACGATGCGGGATGCGCGGATGCGAATACCTTTCTTGGTGTCGCACAAGGCGCCGTGCATTTTCAGGGGACGATAAACGGTCTTGGCGAGCGATGCGGAAACGCAAATCTGTGCACGATCATTCCGGGGCTGCAACTCAAACATGGCCATCGTATATTGTCCGAAGGGAAACTGGCAAAAATGACCGAGATTTCTCGGTTTGTCAGTGAAATTGCAAACGTTTCACACAATATCAGAGCCCCCTATGTCGGTGAATCGGCATTTTCTCACAAAGCGGGGGCTCACGCCGACGGCGTACGGAAACGTCGGGAATCGTTTGAACATGTTGATCCCTCTCTCATTGGTAACGGACGACAGTTCATCGTATCGGCGCAAGCAGGTGCCGGGACGATTACCGAAAAGCTTTCCGAGATCAAGCCGGGATTGAAAAAATCCGACCCCCTTGTAAAACGTTTGCTTACAACGATCAAGAACCTCGAGTCTGAAGGGTACTATTTCGAGGCGGCCGAGGGATCGTTTCAACTTCGTGCTCATGAATTGCTCGAGCTGTTTGGTGAGCCTTTCAGGGTGATCGGTTTTCGTGTGATCGAAGAGAAACGCGAGAACGGTGACATGTATTCCGAAGCCACAATCAAGGTTGAGGAAAAAGGGGTGATCGAGCACACCGCGGCCGAGGGGGACGGACCGGTCAACGCACTTGATAATGCGCTGAGAAAGGCCCTCAGCAAGTTTTTTCCCAGCCTTGCCGAGGTGCAACTCGAAGACTACAAAGTGCGGGTGCTCGACGGTACGGAAGGAACTGCCGCAAAGGTACGTGTTCTTATAGAGTCGTCGGACGGTAAGGACCGATGGGGTACCGTCGGCGTATCCACCAACATCATCGAAGCTTCCTGGACGGCATTGATAGACAGCCTTAAATACAAGCTCATGCGGGAGCTGAATAACAAGTGAGGATATGATCATGGCACCCTCGATCAACTGGCGGGAACTCGGTTTTTCGTATATGGATACAGGAGCGTATGTCACGGTTGAATATCGTGACGGGAAATGGGGAGACATTGTCACCCGCACAGAGGCCCACCTGCCGCTTCACGTGGCGGCAGGGTGTCTGCACTACGGCCAGGCGTGCTTTGAAGGGATGAAAGCATTTGGTCGTAAAGACGGTTCAACCGCGATATTCCGACCCGAAAAGAATGCAAGGCGCCTGATCGACTCGGCCGAACGTCTGGTGATGAAGGCGCCGCCGGAAGAACTGTTTGTCGAAGCCGTGAAAAAAGTTGTCGAACTCAATCGAGAGTATGTCCCCCCGTACGGAACCGGGGCAAGTCTGTACATCCGACCGCTCCTTATCGGAATCACTCCCCGGATTGGAATTCAGCCAAGCACCGAGTTTCTCTTCGTGGTCCTGGCAATGCCGGTCGGTCCTTACTATAAAGACGGGTTCTTTCCCGTCAAAGCACTGATTCAGGAAGAATTCGACCGCGCCGCTCCACACGGCGTTGGGCATGTCAAGGCCGCGGGCAATTATGGAGCAAGCCTGTATGCCGACATGGATGGAAAGAAAAAAGGATTTCCCATCTGTCTGTATCTCGATTCGGCTACTCATAAATTCATCGATGAGTTCGGGACGTCGAATTTTGTGGGTATCACCCCGAAAGGCAATTATGTCACTCCCGAGTCCGGATCGATACTTCCCAGTATTACAAACGAAAGCCTTCAGGAAATAGCACGCGATTTTGGCCTTTCAGTGGTCCGTCGTCCCATACCCGTCGAAGAACTCGACAGCTTCAAGGAAGTCGGGGCCTGTGGAACCGCGGCCGTAATCACGCCGATATACTCCATAAACCGTGGAGAGAAGGAATACACCTTTGGTGAGGAAGGCAAAGCCGGTGAAACGTTGACACGGCTATTCAATGAAATCCAGGGGATCCAGTTCGGGGAAATTGAAGACCGGCATGGGTGGATGGTGCAGGTGTGATCACCCGGCTGTTAGCGCCCGCAGCGCCTCATCGTGAATGTGTCCGTTTGACGCCAGGAGACTTCCGGATTGAAAATTCCAGGGGTTTCCGGCAATATCGGAGACTCGTCCCCCGGCCTCCTCAACAAGCAGTAGTCCGGCCGCTACATCCCAGCTATTGAACCGAAGCATCAGGTAGGCATCCAGTCGGCCCGAAGCTACCCAGGCGCATTCGACCATTGCCGATCCGAAACATTTGACTCGCTGCATCGAATCGGCTTCACGAGCGTGCAGGTCGGTGTTCGCACGGTTGAGGCGTGTACGCTCCTCGTCGTCGGCGCCAACATTGAAATCACCGTTGGAGATGATCGCTTCGGAGAGACGATCGGTCGAACCGACAAAGACCGGTTTGCCGTTGCAAAACGTTCCCTCCCCACGTATGGCTGTATAGGTTTCGTTCAGAGCCGGAAGGTGGGCGACTCCAACAGCCGTGATACCGTCAATCTGTATGCCGATTGATATGCCCCAGATCGGTATGCCGCGTGAATAGTTTACGGTTCCGTCTATCGGATCAACGTACCAGACCACGGGGCTGCTTCCGGCCTTCTGTTCGAGTTCCTCTGAAATAATGCCGTGCCGGGGAAAACTTTGTTCTACGCGCTCCCGTATGTGGTGGTCACATTTCATGTCTGCTTCAGTGACCAGATCTTTCGGTCCTTTATGCTCCACGCGCTCAAGCCGCGTCTGCATGTTCAGGGCAATCTCACCGGCTTCGCGGGCGATAGACGCAGCCGCGGTAAGCAGTTCTTTGGTATTCGTCATTGTAGTATGCATTCTGTTTCCGGCTTTTCATCAGAATTACCGGGTGAAATCAGCAGGTTTGAATCGCTCCTGAGTGAGACCGGAAACGCGGCTCTCCATACCGGATTCACCTGGAGGGATCGACCAGTACCCATTTAGCGTCGTCTTCCGACCACAACCCAAGTCTCATCATGGTGAAACTCATTCCCCATTGCCCATGGCGAGGGTGTTGCGTATCATGGGGTACAAGTATTCCGTACCAATCCATCTCGAAATGGTTGAAGATCTGAAAGCCGGTTCCAACGTGAAGTTCATACCGGTAGCCGTCATTATCGTGAAGGCATCCCATCCTGAGCGCACCGGTATTGAAGAGCAGGCATTCCCATCCGATATGCTTCTGGGTGATTCGCCAGTTCTCGGCAAAAGATTTGTCACGCGTATCGGTCACAATTGCTTTGTAGAACGGGTCCGGATGCTCGTAAGCTTTGTTCACCACCAGTTCACGCTCCAGCCGAAATTCTGAGGCAAGCTGAAAGATTTTTATGTTGTTGTCGGTGAACATGCGTTTGTATCCGACTGCGAGGTTCACCGTGAAAGGGAGGGGGTCGGGGTCGTTGGGATCGACATAGTAGATGTCCAAACCCATATTGGCCGCATTCATTCCGACACGAAGACCGAAATCGGTGACCATCAGAAGGCCCAGGTCGAAGGCAACGGTTCTGCCGATTCCGGCGCCGGCTTCACCATATCCCGGAGCACGAGCTGACTTGACATACTTTGCGGAAAACCCCATTGCCAGATCAAGGTTTTCTAGATGAAAATTAGTTCCGTACGAAAGCGTTCCAAACACCAATTCATAAGCCCTTGCACTCCCCACGGCTCTGCCGAACTCATCGGTCCATTCGTTTTCGCCAAAGTTCAGGTAGTTGAAAAAGCCGCCGAATCCTCTGGTAATAATCCGGCCGAATGTGGTATCCGTGTATTGGAAATGGCCGGCAATGGTTGTGTGCCATAGATCCCGAAGGCCGAACTGGGGAAGTATCGGCTCATAGAAATGGGTAAACGCGCCCCCTTCCCAACGGGAATTCGGAATACCCAGTCCGGCGGGGTTATAAAAAGTGACGGCACCATCGTCACACAATGCGGTACCTACTTCTCCCATGGCGTTGGTCCGTGCTCCCCACGGGAAAACGAGCGTAATCACCGCGGATTCACCGACCGAATGGGCTGGCAGGCACCAAATAAGCAGGTAGAACAGGCTGCCGATGGAAACCACACCAAAGAATCGTTTTGGAAGTCTTACTAAAGATGTCATGGTTACGAGAACCCCTTCGTGCCTTATTGCAGTTAGTTAGTGCCTGTCCGAAAACTCCCTGAAACGGACATTGAGTCTCGATAGCATATCGGGAAAATGCCCGTTTCAGCGTCGAATTAGCCGGTTCATCTTCCCGAGGTTAATTCGGGACTGATGACCTGGTAGTTTTCGGACAGACACTAGTTAACCCGACTTCGACAATCGACTCATGGCATTCTGGGTAAGCTATTGCACGATCTTAACTTAGAAAAATGCTCAAGGTATCTCCCCGGATACTCCTGCGCTTTTTACCTCGGCACTTCGACACCGCTCACTTCCACACCGCTCACTTCCACACCGCTCACTTCTACACCACTCAGTGCAGCGCAATACATCGCTCCGCTCGGTACGGCATCTCTCGACTGTCGAAGTCGGGTTAAGAATGTGTGACAAAAAATATATCATTCGCCCGGATAGCTTCAGAAAGCCGACTTGAGATGCAGCGAGAATGGAGAGGTTATTCCGTTACGACTCCCTGGTACGGCCGCCAAGTCATTGCCGGGATGCATCCCAAGTGGAGGCGAGGGTTGTTCTGCAGTACGGTGAGTACACCGTAAGCTCTCCGTGAGAATTCCAGGATGAGTTGAAATACCCGCTGATCTCATGGTCGTAACCGTCGGAGTCTTCGAATGATATGTAAAACGCCCCGTTTGAGAGGTCGACCTGCCATCGGGCGTCACAATCATAGCACCCTTTCTTCGCCAGAACCCTTGTGCTCTTCTTGTACAGACCGCCGCAGGGAACCTCGTATTCAATCGAGAGGTCTGTGACATAATCGTTTTCCACCCAGAATGAGAAGGAGTACCCCTGTGCGGTAGTCCCGTACCAGTATCCGTCGTAGCAGGGCTCCTCGACCACAATGACGTTGGGTTCATTAGGAAGTACCGTGACCTGGCATCCTGTGAAAAAAGCAACTGCAAGCAATCCGGCGGTGATTTGGACCAATTGTTTCATGGCGAGCTCCTTGGTAGTGCATACTCATTCATTTGTGAGACAAGGTATATCAAACAGTGTGCCTACATTTTAATGTGTTTCAAATCAAGGAGTTATATTGAATCGGCTGAAACTGGGTACATGAAAAATCGGGCAATACCTCCCACCCTCCGAGATCACGGAAATCATCGCATCTGGAATAAGTTGCTGATATATATGGAGATAAGGCATGCCAACAGAAGACTGGGAAAATACTCCTCAGTGAGACGGTTTTCCCTCCAGCCCATTCGTTGAGATCGGATTCGATTCGCTCCCCAACGGGCTGTTTTCAAAGCCCCGAGGCCCTCAGTGCGGTACCGGGCTCAGTTCTTCCTGAAAATTCGGGCAGGAATTGGTTATATTATCAAACTTGGTCGAGTCGGGAATGGTACAGGGGTTCTAATCGGGGGAGCAATTATGAGAAATTCTGTTTTGCTGTTTGTCTGGTTTTTATCCACCGTCGGCATGTCCACCGGAAACACTGATGAATCGATTCAGTTGATACGATATGACGGACGCCCGGTGGATGCTTCCGCGCTGCGCTTCTGCTGGCATTCTTTTAATGACGCCGAAGAGTATATGGTTGAAATTGCCAATAATCTGGAATTCGGTTGTTCATTTTCCGGGTTTGCGATGGATACGTGTTTCATTTACGATATGGAATTGGACGAAAGAATGTGGTACTGGAGGGTGTCCGCCTCGGAATACTACTCTTCCGAAAGCCTGGTGGACAGTGTCCTGGTGACCGCCACCGGAACTTCACATGCGCGCACGCGAAAACACATCCGGACAAGCATCAGTCCGGAACAGTCATATACCCCAAACGGCAGATGCTTTCCCGAGAAGAAGTCCAATCGGACTCAGGCGGTTACGGTTATAATCCGGGGCGCCGGAAAAGAACCGGGACCCGTCGTTTCTTGTGAGCAAATGGAAAGAACCGCCGAATAGCGCGGATCATTTCCCGGAAAGTTCGAGTTTTCCGACCGGTATCCCGCCATCGACGGCTATCACGACACCGCCCGCGGACAAGGCGTTGTAAGGGCGAATTCCCGTTTTCTCGATCTTGCGGCCCCGAAGCGTATAATAGGTTGTATTCCGCCTTGCCTGTGATCGTTGCATCCCGATTTTTTTCGGCATAACGGATACCTCAGTTCCGTTGAGGCCGATCATCTGCAGGATTTCTCCGTTCCTATTGGTTCTCAGGAGAACGTAGTCCTTGAACCGCGTATCGTCGCCAAAAGTACAATGGTACAGAAGGTGTGGATAGGCCCAGGGGTATTTTGTGGAGGGATCCTCGTGCTGCCACCATTTTAAGTCACCACCCCAGGGAAGTTCCACCTTTTCCGGATTCGAACTGTGTACGGGTGGGTTACCGTAATATCGTCCCGCCGTTCGTCCTTCGGCGGTCGGACTCAGAACAACGGCCGAAGGGACATCGGTGACAAACGTGATACCTCCGGAGTTCGACCAGCATTCACGGAGAACGTTACCCGTGGGGCGCGAATTCTTGGCCATACGCGTATGAAGCACGCCAAATGCTCCCCGGGACAGGTGCCCGCCGTTTACAAACACACTGCATCGATCCATGATCTGCCCGGTTCCAAGTATCCCGAACGGCACAGTTTTCGAATTGATCTCCACCCTCACGTCAATTAGTGCCGAAGACTCCATCCACCCCCAGTACAAAGATGGTTCAGTTTCAGATCCGCAATCGATGAATACGCACTCATTGACCATGGATTGGTGCGGGGTGTAGCCGGAAGCCGGATCATGGCCCATTTCGATCCCCGGTCCGTTGATGTTTTCGAACCGACAGGTGGTAAATGATCCCGCAAACATGTGGCTGTTCGGTGCGGCGACACCGGCCTTGTTTTGTTGCGAAAAGAGGCACTCGAAAAAGCCCTGTTTGTCGACCATGTTATTTCCGTAATAAACACCATAGTTCCCTCCCTCAAACTTGCAGTCCTGAAAGAAAACCTGGTCGAACTCCACTCCGCTCTTTGCATATACTCCATAATCGGAACATTGAAAGGTGCAGGACCGAACTATGCCTGCCGGAGTCAGGCTTCCATAATGCCGAACTTCGATTCCGATCGGGCCGGTGAAGGTCTGATTGATATAGTTTTCAGTGATTTTCATCGCTCCGTCGCCTTTTGCCAGACCCTTTCGGGTATCGACGACAATAACCGGGAAATCTCCCATGGCTCTGAGTTCGGTAAGACCCGGGCCGGCACCCACAATGGCTCTCGGGTTTGCATCACCGTCAATTATGATTGGACGATCCAAAAGAAAGGTGCCCCGCGGGATTTCAAGAACATCGAGCCCCCGATGCATCATGAGCTGGAATGCCGCGCTTGACGAACGCCGACCGGTGGGATCCGCGCCGGCGCTTACCAAATCACGTCCCCAGCTTCTGGATTCTTTCCCGAGTACCGATTCTGGAATCGAGCCCAGCCCCATTGAAGGCAAGGACGGGGGAACTGGAAAGGTGATGTCTTCGGGCGGTGAAGATACATCTCGATCGGTCCCGTCTATTCTGTATGGACCATTCGACAGGATTACTTCTTTATCAACAATTACCGGTTCGGTCCACATGTTGAACTCCGTAGCGAGCGCTTCGGGCGTATGGAACAGGTAAAATGGATTTGCTCCCTCCACACCTACTTTATCCTCCCAGGAGCCGCCAAAAATTTTGAAGTTGTCCGAATTTACGGCAAGCGAGGTGTCACAGGGGTTGCCGATACACTGTGCGTAGTAAAACTGAACATTGTTGCCCCCGTTAACGGTGTACGACTTACCGCATTCAATTCCACAGCGGGTGTCGTGGCTGTGAAACATGCGGTGTGCAAACAACACTACGTCTTCGCAATTGTTCAGTGTCCAGCAGCCTTCGGGAGATGTCGCCCCTTCGGTATCTCCCACGCCGATAAAAAGATTTTTCGCTCCGTTGATTCTGACCGAAGCGTTTCCCACGCAGTAGTTGTGTTCGACGATCTGATATAATCGGGAACCCTTGCAGTCGCCAACATTGTTAAGATAAATCGCATTCTGTCCGCCCATATACCGTATCCAGAACCCTGCGCAGTTTACGAATTCGTCTGCATGAATGGTGCCGGTATAATGCACGAATCTAGCATTGACGAAATTGGCGGCAAGATTTCCGCGGGTGTTGTTGAAGGTGCAGTTTTCCAGAACCGTCGATCCGGCAGTGCGTTTGGCGATACCCTCGAGGGTCGTGATGAGAGGCGCATCCACATCGAGAAATACAAGCCCTTCTTTCCGTCCCGGCCCAAGATAAATCGCATCGGCCGTGCCGAACTCAATTTGCACTCCGTCGGAGAGTGCGGAAAAATCCAGTGTGTCGAGTCGAGTGTTTCGTGGAAGCCCCAGAACGTCTCCCGGCTGCAACCGGGCGGCAAGTTCCTCTACCGCGGAAGTCATTTCCGCTCGGGTTTTCTTACTTAAACCTTTGGACTCCAAATAGTCCAGGGCATCGTAGATTTCGCCCGAAATCGCCATGCACGTACCGAGAATCATCATAAGGGTTATTCGTTTCATGCTCGTTCGCTTTCTGTTCGAGTGTATCGGCGAAACCGCTCATCCGGACTTCTGACTAAATAATATGTGGGACTCCGGGAACCGAGCATCCTTTTTTAGAGTGCTATAGTGTTGTAATTGCGCCGTTCGATGCCTGTTTTGGTGAACATATCGACAGGAGGTTTTGCGAGCCTCTATTCAAATAATTCGAGAAGTGAAGACAGCATTTCATCGGCCCGTCGAAAACGTGGGTGTTTGGGAACGGAGTCGTAGGCCCGTTTCACTCTTTCCCAGGCTTCGATCGCCTGCCGACGAGTTTCCGGGGTATTCTGTTCTTTGTGGATCTTGTTTGTGACCATCGCGCGGAAGTAGTAAGCATCCCGTTCGACAGTTTGCTTATCTCGTGCAATGCAGGGCTTTCGGGTTGCCGATTCGAATAGATCCAGAGCCTTTTCGGTGTTTCCATTCTTGTGCTGGAGGTATCCGGCCATGAGATCGAACCCCCCGTCGTATACCGGGTGGTTCTGGACGAGGTTCCATGCTTTCTCAGTCTCCCAGACCGCAACGTACGAATTGAGCAGCCGGAGGATGACTTCTTGATTTGACGGATGTTTCTCCCACAGCGATTCGAGTATCTCGATAGCCGCAAGGTAGTGATGTTTGTCCATCGAAATAGCGGCTTCCCGAAGCTTTTTTCCTAATTCGGATTCTGGTTGCTGCTCCGTGATTCTTTTGGTAACAAACCCACGAAGAGCCGGCGTGTTGAGTACGATCAGGCCGCCAAGCGCCGTGAATGCAAGCACGGCCGAAACAATACCGCCGATGAGGAATACTCGTGCACGCTTCTTTTTCCGCCCCTGCGTTCCGTCGAGCACATTCCCGAGTCTTTCCAGTTCTTCCTCGTCGGCATGCGAGAGCACGAATTTCTTTGTAATCGTATCGGTTGAGTCGTGCGGAGAAACATGTTTCCTGATATCTTCGAGTTCCTCCAGCAGCTCCCGGCCGTTCTGATACCGATTTGCGGGATCGATCTGAAGGCACTTATTTACAATTTGACGAAGAGCATTGTTGATTTCGATATCGTAATCATTGAGTTGCCGATAACTGTTGATTGTCTTCATTCTGATAAGCGTAGTGATTGATTTCTGTGGAAACGGTGAGCTGCCGGTAATCATCTCGTACAGAACGGCTCCAAACGAGTAAATATCCGTGCGGGCATCGAGTTCTCGGGCATCCATCTGTTCCGGTGAAAAGTATTGAAGCGTTCCCACTACTGTGCCGTCCGCAACTGTATTGTGAAGCCCGGCTTCGGCGGGACGTGCCACACCAAAATCCGTCAGCTTCACTTTCCCGTCACTTGACAGGATAATGTTTGCCGGTTTGAGGTCCCGATGGATCACCCCGCGGTACTCTTTGCCGTATAATATGACTTCCTTCTCATGGGCGAAAGCGAGAGCACGCGCAACCGCCACCGCTATGGAAATTGAGACATTCGGCGGGATACGTCCGGTACGTTTTATCAATGAGTCAAGAGAGTCACCTACGATCAGTTCCATCTCGATAAACGGCAGGCCGTTCCATTCGCCGACGGAATATATGTCGATGATATTGGGATGACGAAGCTTTCCCGTGATTTTTGCTTCGGTAAGGAATCGGTTTTTGAGCTCTTCTCGTTCGGTGGGTAGAAGAAGCTTTATGGCGCGATACTCTTCGAGAATGCTGTTCCAGATTTTGTATACTCGCGACATGCTGCCGGAGGCAATGAGGGAATCGACTATCCCCGAACCTATCTCAATGGGTTCCTGTCCGGTTGGGATCGGAATTTTTGTGTCGGGAGTAGTACGTGGGCTCCGGCCGTTTGCATCCGAGGCCTTCAGGAGAGACTCGATCTCTTTATCTTCAGTAGGAGAATCGTTAAGACGCGAATCCATGGCGGGCAGGTCGTTCGTTTTTGCACCATCGTGGTCGTCATATTTCTCATTATCCAACATGAACGAGTCCTCAGCAATTCGTATTCTTCGAGGGTATTTCCCAACCACGTGAGATGTGTGATAAAGGCCGCTTGCATTACTCCGGCAGTCTATATCTGAGCCAATTGGACTCGCTAAAGGAAGTCTGCCGTCGACACAGGTGAACCGGTGCCTGTATTACGCCATGATACCATAGGTCCGGAATCGCGGCCAGAGAAAAATATAGCACCTGACTGAAACTTTTTCAGGAAAATGTCCGTTGGATAGGCCGAGAACAAAACTCGATTGTCGAAACTTGGGTTAAACGAGCATCGATGCGACCCATGCCCCGACCGCGGCAATAAGGAACTGGCCGTCGGCCACCAGACTGAACAGGGCCGGATGACGTGAGGTGAAGTAGCGGCTGAATTTCATGAAAAGCCAGGTGTAGAGTAGTGTCGGGGTCTGGAACAGAAACCGTATCACGTGTGCGTCGCGCACGATATGCAGCGGGAAAAATACAAGAAATCCCGCGGCCAGAATCGCGGCAAATGAGAAGATCAGTGCCAAGGTGATTCCTCGTCGGGTTCGGCGCTCTCCGAGTATGGTCACCAGCGTTTCGCGGCCCATGATACGATCACCTTCAATATCACGAAGATCGAAAATCACCGAACGTACATAGGCAAGGAAAAACATCCAGAGAAAAAACAGAATCGTGCTGGGTTCGAGAGCGAAGTCGGGTTGAGCGGCTTGTGGAGCAAAGGTTACGACAACTCCCCAGGCCAACCCGACGAACAGGTCTTTTGAGGTGGGAATGTCGCGAATCGTCCCATAGCGGATTATGCCGCGCAGTCCGAAGGGCACAATACTGAAATGATAGGCTGTGCCGGCAGCCGTAGCCAGAAGCATCAGTTGCAGAAGCGCCGGGCTTACCAGACTACTCACTATCAGAAATGACGCAATCCCGGCAAACGTCACGCCCAACAGTAATTTTCGATGTGCATTGTAGAACAGCGATCTGCTGAGACCAAGGTGGCGGGTGGCCTCGACATTCGCAATGCCGTTCCAAAGATACATGGAAAAGAGATACAGGAACGTGACTATCGCTCCCGACCATATAAACTCATAACCCTGAAGATAACAGGATGCATAGTACATTGCCGCACCACCAAGCGCGGCGAACACGTTCAGGTTGGCCAGAAGATCCAGAGCCCGCCAGAACAGCGTGCCGATCGTATGTCGCCGCGTCTGGTCCAGGTACTGCAGGTGGTCTATGACCCGTTTGATCATCCAGTTCGGTGTTGATGCGCCCGCGGTGATTCCCACCGTTCTGGCCGACCCCAGTTCTTTCAGCGTGATCTCTTTTTCAGTCTCGACATGAATCGTACGGGTCCCGACTTCATCGGAGATTTTAGCCAGGCGCAGTGTATTCGCACTATTCTTTCCCCCCACGACAATCATGGTATCTACTTTGGCCGCAAGGCCCCTGGTTTCATCCTGGCGTCGGTCGGTTGCCGAACAGATCGTTCGTTTCACGACTACTCTGGAATTCTCGTATTTACCGCGTAACCGGGTAGCCATTGCGTCAAATGTGTTTTTGTCGAATGTCGTCTGCGAAACAAGGCAGATTTTCTCTGTTTGCGGCAGGTCGTCCACTTCATTCACCGACTGGATGAGAAATCCGGCGTCACCGGCATACCCCAGCAGACCGATCACTTCCGCATGTCCCTCATCACCGGCAATTGCAATAGTGTAGCCTTCGTTGCGGTATTTGGTGATCACCTTATGGACGGTGCGGACCTTTGGACAGGTGCCGTCTACAATCGTGTGGCCTTGCTCGGCAAGCGATCCCATTGTTCCCGGGGGCACTCCGTGAGCGCGAACGATAATCGTTTGATTCGGCTGCTCGGGAGAAGTGGAACCAAGTGGCGTAATCCCTCTCTCCCGAAGCATCTCGAGTGTCTGATTATTATGAATCAACGGGCCAAGGGTGAGGATTGGTCCTTTGTTCTGTGCGGACGTATCGACGGCAAGGTCCACCGCTCGGCGGACTCCCATGCAGAAACCGGCTGTTTTGGCGACAAGAATTTTCATGCGGCTATAAACTACATTATTGCATAGCTAAGGGTTCGCGCAGAAAAAAACTCATTTCTTCGCGAGCCCTGATCAAACACCAAAAGTTTTATGGGCCCCAGCGCGCGGAGGACGAATACTGGAAGTATTCAACCGACGAGCAACGAAAATGGGGGCGAAAA
>CAYFVL010000020.1:0-34948 GCA_964346405.1 uncultured Fibrobacterota bacterium | reverse complement strand
TGCACCGGAAGCGCAATCCGGCGGACTAATAAAGATATCGCCGTTTCTCCTTGATCTCCTCTCCGATGAAGGCCTTACGGCACTGATTTGTCCAAATGATTTCTACGCCAAATCTATCTATTTGTGGTGTCATAATGCCGGATATCGGGTGCCGGAAGATCTCTCCATCATCTCATTTGACAATCGTCCCGACCGCTTCCCCGGTTTACTCAGCAGCGTTGAGTTTGGGTTCGACCATCTGGGCTATATGGCCTTTCATACCATTCTCGGGGATATTGGACGGGAGTCCCGAGGCGGAAAGATCCGTCCCCGTGCGAAAGTTTATGACAACGGTTCTCTGGCTGTGCCGTGTCGGGGCGGGGTATAGCAATTGGCGTAAATCCATGCCGGGTGGTTCAGGATCTTCACGAAATAACCTCTCCATTCTGCTTCGATAGCAGCCCGTCTTCATTCCGTGACGACTCTTAATCACATCCCACCTGCTTACTTCTCCAGTCCGCCTTCGGGTTTTTTCGGACAGACACTCCAATATAGTACGGATTCGCGGGTGAAATTGGTAAACCGGTATCTCTCCGGATATCCCTCAGTTTGATACCGCCACCTTCGCGTGGGCGCGAATTTTTGCAAGGAGTCTTCCAATGCTTTTCCGGCCGGGCCGGAGAGTGTCGGCGCGTTCGGCATGGCGCAAAGCGCTTTCGATCTCTCCCTCTTCAAGGCAGGCCTCGGCCAGGGACAGATGCGCATTCCAGTACCCGTCACGAATCGCAACCGCGGATTCGAACAATTCGCGCGCCCGCCGGACCCGTCCTCGCTCCATGTAGATACTGCCACAGTTAATCATGGCCTTATAGTGGGTGGTATCGAGTGTAAGAAGCCGTTCGTAGTTCGCAAGCGCATCGTCGTCGTTACCGCTCTTGCGGCAGGATACCGCCAGATTGTACAAGCCTTTGGTATAGGAGGAATCGAGCCGAGTGATCGTCTGAAGTTCCTCTATGGCTTGTCCATACAGACCGTCCTGCATGTATAACAGTGCCAGATTGTTTCGGGCCTCGAGATGTCCCGGGTCATGCTCCAGGACCTGTTGATAGTGCCGCACCGCCTCCCGGGTGCGGCCGAGTTTCGTTTTGGCGACGGCCATGTTATAAAGAGCTTTGGTTTCAGTTCCCTCCAGGTCGACACATCGGGAGTAAGCGTCAATTGCGTGTTCATACTCTCCTTTTGCGGCAAAGGCGATCCCCAGATTGTTCCAGGCGTTCGCATAGGCGGAGTCCAGTTCGAGTGTCGCGCGATATGCCTTCACCGCCTCATCGTACCGTTTGAGTCGAGCCGAGACAACTCCTCGGTTCAGATGGGCCTCGGCATAATTGGGATCTAGATTGACCGCCTTACCGTAGTACAGGTATGCGGTGTCCAGACTGTCGATATCACTCATGAGTCGGGCGAAGTTGTAAAACACTCGCGGGTTGGTGGAGTCGGAGACCATTAGCCGGCGATACTGGTTGACGGAACGTTCGTAATTCTCGCGTCGGCCGTATACCACGGCGAGATTGAACTGGGCTTTCAAATGTCCTTCCTTGATCTCGAGGACCCTGGTAAACAATGACTCCGCTTCGGCAAACCGGCCCTGGTTCATTTTCACCAGACCGGCATTGTGGATGGCTTCAACATGGTAGGGAGAACGGTTAACCACCGTATCGAAAAGAGCGCCTGCCGATTCGTAGTCGTTTGTTCGCAGCTCGAGAAGGCCGAGATTGTACAGGATATCGGTGGTGTCTTCATGCGCCTTTGCATGGCGAAGCGCACGTCGAAAACCGGTTCTTGCCCGGCTGAACTCATCCCGCTGCATCATGAGAAGAGCCAGAGCGCTGTATGCTTTTGTATACGCGGTGTCGGCTTCCTGCGCGGAGATGTAATGAGCTTCCGCGGAATCCAACTGTCCAGTTGACTGAAATGACAACCCAAGATTTACATGAGCGGCCGCATAGCCGGGGTCTATTTCGATTGCTCTTCGATACGATGCGATCATTTGCGGTGTGCGATCCAGCTTGTTCAACGTGAGGCCACGGTTATACCAGGCCTCCGCGTACAGTGAATCCCGAATCAGGGCGCTATCGAGGAGCGCGAGTGCTCCCTTGTAGTCTTCGAGTCGAATTGCGATGAGTCCGAGATTGAAAAAGTTTCTCGGATCATGTTCGGCCAGCCGAATCAGTGACTTAAACGCGGATCGGGCTGATGTGTATCGTTTCAAATCGATATACGACAGGCCCAGATTGTACCGAGCGGCAAGATACCCGGGGTCAAGGTTGATCGCGTTGCGAAAATGCCGGGCGGCTTTTTCGAACTCGTTTTTCCGTCGGGCAATCACTCCCAGGTTATAATGCCCGGGTGACAGGCGAGCCGATCGGTTCAATGTTATCGCTTTGGTAAAAAGCTCTTCCGCTTTGTCGAGATTACCGTCCTCCAGTTCGGTCACACCTAGATTGTAATAGGCGATATCGTAGTGTCGGTTCAGCGATATGGCTTTTTCAAAACCTTTTCGGGCGTCTTTCAGACGATCTTCATGAAGGGCAACCATGCCGGCGGTAAAATGCGCCTGAGGAGACAGGGGATTTTCGGTCGTCAGACTATCGATGCAACGGCGGGCTCGCGCCGATCGACCTATACGGGCCAGTGCCAGTGCCATGCGAGAGCGTACGGCGTAGTGTCCGGGCACCGATTCGGATATGGTTTGCAGAAGAGCAAGTGACGTATCGTATGCCCCACGTTCAAATGTCATGAGAGCTTCAGACCAAAGGGGATGGTGGGGAGAACTCTCCCGGTTCTCATCGATTTCGCTGGATGGTTCCAACCCCTCATTGATATCGGATCCCGCGGTTACCAGACCCGACCTGAAATCATCAATAACTGATACTACCATTATATCGGCGCCGAGCCAGGATTTGAAAAATTCGAAATAGTTCAAGACATTGGTGAGCATCAGTGCGACCAGCACCCCTATGGGGATGGCGTACCAGCGAATAATACCCCATACCCCCGGACTTTTCATAGAGAAGTGTCTCCCTTCCTGATTTGCCGCTCCAGAATGGGCCGCAGTCCCCAGCCGTTCGCATTCTGTATTTCCAGTCCCGGTCGAGCATTGAGTTCAAGCACCAAAGGACCCCGGTTTTCATCAACCAGGATATCGACGCCCATGTATCCGAGTGCGGCCTCGCGCTGAAGTCTGCGGGATACCTCGAGAATATCGGACCAGAACGGAACCGTCTTGCCGGTCAATGGCTGGTGCGTATCCGGGTGAACCGAAATTGGCCCCTTCTTTGAAACTGCGCGCGTAAACACTCCAGTCTCCATGTTTATTCCCAGTCCAATTGCTCCCCGACTAAGATTAGCCGTGCCGTCGGAAGCCAGTGTCGGCACGCGGCACATCGCCATGACCGCCTCGCCTTTGAAAAGTATTACCCGCAAATCGGCGACTCCGGTTGAGGAAATCCTGGTGAAGAACGGGTGCGGGTGGATACGTTCCTCCACAATGAGGGCGTCGGTAGTATTATCGATCGAGTAAACCCCGTAAAGGATATCGAGAGCATGAGCGGCAAGATCCCTTACCGTGAACCGACGATCACCGGGGGTTTGCCAGGAGCCGTCGTTGTTGTTTTCAAGAATGAGAACTCCTCCGCCACCGAGACCACGTGCCGGTTTCATAACCATTTCAGTATGGGCGGCGCAGTCCCGCTCAAATGTACTCAGTTCCCAGAACCATCGATACGCTCCCAATAAGCGTGGATTCGGAATGCCGGCTTCATCGAGCATTCTCTTCGTCAAGAGCTTGTCGTCCGCGATTTGGCTCGTCCTACGATCATTATATACCGAAAGGTAGTCGATATTTCGTCCGTTGATGCCCAGTACCTCGGAAAGTCGTGCCGCAATCCCGCTCATGCCGTCTCCTTCCGTGGTTTAAAAATCAATTCACGAAAGCGAAACAGCTCGGAGAGCCGGACATGGTTCCACGCACCAAGGTACATGCTTGCGGCTACAATGAGCAACAGGGCCTCGGGGAAAGTCATCATTATCGATTGCAGAAAAACCGATAACATGGAAAGGTAACAAAACCCCACCACCACCAGAGTCCATCCGAACACCGTCAAAGCCTTCCGCATACCCGAAGTCTCGGTGATTATGCTGAATCGCTCCACCGTGATGGCGATGATCGCCAGAGGGAACATCGAGGCGGAAAGGAGTTCACGGTTACCCGTGTAGATGCCGGTAAGGGTGACGCCGATCAAGGCCGCTATCACCGTTACGAGAATAATCGTCAGCTTGGGAGAGTGAAGAAGTCGGAATTGCTGCAGCATACTCCGTACAAGCGCGCCGAAAAGAACAACCGATCCGAACACAATGGTGCCCCACAAAAGGCCGGTGTCTCGGTAGGCGGTGGCAATGAGAACCGGCAGAAACGTTCCGAACGTATGAATGCCAATCACGTTGCGGAAAATTATAATAACGACCGCTCCGAGAGGAATCATAAGCAGAATTCGAAGGAGTTCAAGCGGAACACCGGCCGAACGGAATGTCTCCCACAGGTTCAGCGCATTTACCAATGATGCGGTTTCGACTTCCACCTCGTGCTCTCGCGGTAACATGATACGGTCCATGCGGTAGGCGTAATCAAAATTTATGTTACCGGTTCGCTCAAACATCGCATGGTCGCCGCGGTAAAAAGAAACGTATCGATCCGGGATTGATGCGTAATGCCCGTTGAGCGGGCAGAATGGAATCCACTTCCCGCCCAGGCAGACTTCAACCCACTGATGAGTTGTTCGTTTCTGACGTCGGTTGATTATCAATCCACCAACCAGTCGCGCGGGGATACCACGGTGTCTCAACAGGGCCACCATAAGTCGGCTCTTGCCGTTACAGCTTGCTTCCCGAAGTCTGAGGGCAAGGAGAGCGTCGGTGCGTGCACTGAACTTTGCCGATCGCAGCGAATCGGCAACGAATTCATACGTTTTTCTGGTTATCCATACCGCATTTCTCGAATCTGAAAGCCCCAGGCGTTCGGCAAGCCCGGCAATCGTCGGATCATCCTTCTGGACGTACGGCGTAGCGGCGAGATCTTCGGCACTATACCCTCTTTGTATATGCTCCTGACCCGGAATGCCCAGAGAATCCGGTAATCGGCATTCCATGCGTTTGGTCCTGATTCGGCAGGAGTAAGATATCTGGGTATTTCCTTTTACTTCGTCCCCCGAAAAACGAATGCGCTGGTTTACCCCCTCAGGGTCCAGACGGTAGGTCATCGTATTCGGATTTATTCGCAGCAGAGAGACTTTTTGACGCTCATCGGTCGGCGGCAGAAATGTTCTTACCGACACGTCCCGTCCATGCCCATCAAGACTCATACGCAAAGACACCCGATGCGCATACACCGGTATAGCCATGCGCGGGTGGAAATGAAGTACCTTGATCTTGTAGGTTACAATGCCGAAACACACTGCAATACAGGCCAGCATGACGACAATCCGACGGTCCATTTAGCGCTCTCCAGACATAACAGCCTTCATTGGCCGATTATTACTAATGTGCACCGGCTTGAAGGTCGGATGCTTTACCGTTCTTAACTTTTCCCGAACAATTTCGGAGGGCATGGACGAAAAGGGGGGACACACGAAACTATCTGTTGGCCGGGGTCGCAAATCTTTGAATAACCAATACCTAAAATATACCCACTTCAATCCGAGTGGGGAAGATTTCCTGAAAAGGAACGGAAAATCATATGCAATAATCCAGAGATTCGGGATACCGGAAACACGTAATACGGCAGCGTCCATTGAACATGATTGTATCAGTCCGCATTGGTTCGGGCAAACCATTCCCGGTTCTTCTCCAACAGATCCTCAATTCGCCGACGGGTAAAAGGCCCACCGTGAGATGCATGGAAGGAGTGCACTCCCAAGGCAAGCAGTTTATCGAGGGCCTCACGTACCAGAGCCGGGCAGTCGGCGAAAAACGGCCGGCGAGGAAAACGCGGTTGCGCGATTCGCCCGGCTACAAGATCACCGATAATCGCGGCCTCGTTGTCGAAGACCAGCGAGACGGATCCCGCCGTATGCCCCGGCGTGCCAATTACGGTCATTTTGGCTCCATATTTTCGAAGGAGTTCACCGTTGGTGAATTCGAGGTCGACTGTACAGGGCGGATAGGGTGCCGCGGACCGTTCCTTGATCAGTTCCTTTGCTTCAACGCTGATTTTTTCGGTTATCCGAATCGGAGGGTTTTTCCCAATCCTCACCCACTTGGCATCGTCGGCATGGATGGCCACCGGAATTCCGAGCCGTTCCCGCAGAGCCGCGGCACTGCCGAAATGATCGCTATGGGCGTGAGTCAGTAGAATGAGAGATATGTCCTTCTCCCCAATTCCAAGTTCTGTACATGTTCGAATAATTGTTGCCTCGCTGCCCGGAGGACCGGTGTCGATCAGGATCGACCGAGGACCAGTCGTGACGAAAACCTTCACATCACCCAGAGATATGGGGTGGAAGGGAGGCGAGGGGGCGGTGTTCGTCTGGTTCATACTCGTGTTGGTGTTCTCCTCTGTTTGTCTGTCGGCTCATTGCGGTCTGATTCGCCAACTGGTGTACCGTCCGGAAACTCAGCACTCCTAACTAACTAAGAGATCGTATTTCGTCTCGCCGGGCGGGATCAGCGTCCGTTTTCAGAAACTTTTCGGACAGATACCAATTCAGGCAGGACCGATATGTCGCCCCGGGGCTTTGGGGCGTCTTGTTGGACCTTTCCGCAAACATGCCGGCCCATCGGGCCTGAAGAACGACGAACGCCGACCTGAGATCAAGCGAGAATGGAGAGGTTATTCTTGCGCGAGCCCATAGCTCGGCCACCGTATGCGCCCCCGGAATCGAAAAGCTCAGGCCGTCGGGTACAACGACCTGAGCTATGTGTTATCCATCCGCCCGCCCACTGGGCACGGGAGGACGGTTCCCAAAAGAGAAAACTAAAACTTTTCCCGCTTCTCATACCTGGTATGAAGCAAGTGGTGGGATTTTTCTCCGAGAGGCTGCTTGAGAAACTCTTCATAAATCTGTTTCACTTCGGCATTCTCGTGAGATTTCCGCACCGTTTTACCTTCATCTTCCTGATATATCGCTTCTATCCTTTTCCGGCGTATTTCGTCGGTCGTGAATCGTGGCTGACCACCACCTCCGATACAGCCGCCGGAACATGTCATGACTTCGATGAAATGGAAAGTTTCACCATTTTTGATGGCCTCCATGACTTTTCGGGCGTTGCCGAGTCCGTGAGCCACTCCGATGCTCACCTCAACACCTTCAAGGAAAGACCAGTCCGGCACCGTACCTTCAATCTTGATAGTCGCCTTCTTCACGCCCTCCAATCCCCACACCGGCTTCACATGGAGTTTCTCCATGGGAAGCTCCTTGCCGGTGATGATTTCGTAGGCGGTTCGAAGAGCCGCTTCCATAACACCGCCGGTGTTCGCGAAAATATCGGCCGCTCCGGAACTCAGCCCAAGAGGCGCATCCATTTTTTCATCAGGAAGCAGTTCAAAGGCTATACCGGCCTGTTTGATCATGCCGCCCAG
This sequence comes from uncultured Fibrobacterota bacterium, assembly GCA_964346405.1. GTDB lineage: Bacteria > Fibrobacterota > Chitinivibrionia > Chitinivibrionales > CAYFVL01 > CAYFVL01. The sequence goes on along the minus strand of CAYFVL010000020.1, from coordinate 27,336 downwards.
TTCTCGAGTGGTCAGCACATAGTCGACATCCTGAACCCCGCTCGAGTTCATTTCCGACCGTTGTGCCTCGAACTTTTTCGCGGTGCACGGCATGATCGAGACGACCACGATATCTTCCGCTTTCTTATCGATTTTCTGCGCGTAGTAGGTCTTGGCCACCGCGCCGAACATCTGTTGAGGAGACTTACAGGTCGAAAGGTTCGGCAGGAATTCAGGGTAATAGTATTCCGCGAACTTGATCCAACCAGGTGAACAACTGGTGAACATCGGAAGAGCAACGTCTTCCTTTTCGACGAGCGCTTTCTTCAGCCGGGTCAGGAGTTCGGTACCTTCCTCCATAATGGTAAGGTCGGCCGTGAAATTGGTATCGAATACCCCCTCAAAGCCCAACTGCCGAAGAGCTGAAACCATTTTGCCCGTGACCAGCGTGCCGGGCTCATAGCCGAAACATTCCCCGAGTGCCGCACGGATAGCCGGCGCGGTTTGTACGATAACGGTCTTTTTCGGATCCTCGAGGGCTTCCCACACGTAATCGATGTGGCTTTTCTCGCTTATCGCACCAACGGGACAGACCGCGGAACATTGTCCACATTGCACACAGGCGACGTTGTCCAGATTGGTGTCGAACGCGGGCCCGATAACCGAATCGAAACCACGTCCTTGCGGGAACAATGCGGAAACTCCCTGAGTTTCTCCGCACACGGTGACACATCGACGGCACTTGATGCACTTTGCGTTATCGCGTACCAGAGCCGGGGTACTGTCATCAATCCGGGCTTTGGCTTTTTCACCCTCGTACCGCAGTTCACGTATGCCCATCGACCGAGCGATTTCCTGTAACTCGCAGTCGTCGTTTCGCGTGCAGGTCGGGCAGTCTCCGTCGTGCTCGGAAAGCAGTAGCTCAACCACTGTTTTCCTCGCATTACGTGCGCGAGACGTATTGGTGAATACTTTCATGTCCGGGGCTACCGGCGTCGCACAGGAGGCAACCAGTGACCGAGCGCCCTCCACCTCCACAAGACACACCCGACAGGCGCCCTTTGCCTCTTTGCCTTCAAGATTGCAGAGCGTGGGGATCTTGACCCCCACCTGTTTTGCCGCTTCCAGAATGCTGGTTCCCTCGGGAACCTCTATTCTTGTATTGTTAACACTCAGAGATATCATCAAAATTCTCCTTAGGATTCGAACGCCCAACCAGTAATACCGCCCGGCCGTTACTCGGCCGGGCGGTATGGATTCGCTTACTTTCCGTAGTCACACCGCAGACACCGTTTCGCCTGACGAACCGCTTCTCCTTCGGTCCACGGCTGCTCGACTTCACTGAAGTTACTCTTTCGACGATCAACCGACAACAGTACCGGTTTGGTACGTTGATACGGAGCCGGATCGGCATCGGGATCGAAATTCGTTTCCGGAGTGTAATCCTTGCGCCAAAAGGCGTTTATTTTTCCGGTCAGGAACTCATCGATCCCCACCGCGGCAACTTCTCCGCCCGCAATGGCGGCAACAACCGACCATGGTCCGGTTGCCGCGTCGCCGGCGGCAAAAACGTACGGTACGGAGGTCTGGCCGGTAAGCGGATCAGCCTTTATGCGGTTACCATTGACGGTCTCGAGAGGGACTCCGTCGAATAGTGGTGCGGTATCCAGTGTCTGGCCGCATGCAAAAATCACCTGATCGGCTTCGAGCATGATCTCGTCCTGAGCACCTTCGGGTCGACGGCGTCCGGAGCGATCGAATTGGCCCAGAACCATGGTGTGACACCGCACGCCCGCCACCTTGCCGTTCTTCTTGACGATCTCGTTGGGGCAGATCAGTGTTTTAATCACAACACCTTCCTGCTGCGCTTCTTCGATCTCTTCGGCGTATGCGGGCATCTCGTCTTTTGTCCGACGGTATACCACGGTCACATCGGCGCCAAGTCTAACGGCTGTCCGTGCGGCATCTATAGCGGAATTTCCACCGCCTACCACCACGACTTTTTTCCCAACCTTTACCGAGCCCTTCAGATTGTATTCACGAAGGAACCCAATGGCCTCGGCAACACCTTCGGCATCCGTGCCGGGGATGTTGAGCATTACACCCTGGGGAGCACCGACACCAAGGAAAATGGCTTCGTATCCATCGTCCCGGAGACCGGCGATTGTGAAATCTTTCCCCAGTCGCTTGTTTGTTTCGATATCGACCCCGAGACCTTCGATCATACGGATTTCCCGCGCCAGCTCCTCCCGGGGGAGTCGGTAGGCGGGTATGGTCTGGACAAGCATGCCGCCCGGTCGCGGTTCGGCTTCGAACACTTTCGGACGATATCCCATACGTGCCAGAAAATAAGCACAAGTCAAACCGGCGGGACCGGCGCCGACAACGGCGATTTTCTTCTTGGCATTTTCCGCGTTTTCCACGACTTCGGGAACCTGGATCGTGATCTCCTGGTCAACCATGTATCGCTTCACGCCGCGGATCGAGACCGAGTCGTCGAGAGACGATCGTCGGCATTTCTCCTCACAGGTATGGAAGCAGACTCTGGCGCATACGCTCGCAAACGGGTTGCGTTCACGATGCAGACGGAGCGCTTCGGCGTATCGTTTGTCCGCGACCAGTGAAATGAAACCCGGCACATTGACATGAGCCGGACATCCACTCTGACACGGCGCCCGTACAAGACCCGGACACACACCCGAGGGACACTCTTTCTGTCTGATATGTGCATCGTACTCGTTGCGGAAATGGCGAATAGTCGAGAGCACCGGATTCGGAGCGGTCTGGCCAAGGCCGCAAAGCGACGCGTCTTTGATCTGCTCACCAAGCTCGATCAGAGTCTCGACATCGCCTTCCTGCCCTTTGCCCTCACAAATACGATCCAGTATTTCAAGCATCCGTTTCGTACCGACACGGCAGGGTACACACTTACCGCAGGATTCTTCCTGCACGAATTCAAGAAAGAATCGTGCGACATCGACCATACAGGTGTCTTCGTCCATGACGATCATGCCGCCGGAGCCCATAATGGCGCCAAGCTCCGAAAGTGATTCATAGTCGAGCGGGACGTTCAGGTGCTGTTTGGGCACACATCCGCCCGAAGGGCCTCCGATCTGTGCTGCTTTGAACGGCTTGTTTTTCAACGTGCCGCCTCCAATATCGTACACCAGTTCACCCAATGTCGTGCCGACCGGCACTTCGACCAGCCCGGCGTTCTTGATAGATCCGGCCAGCGCAAATACCTTTGTCCCCTTGCTCTTCTCGGTGCCGAATGAGGCGAACCAGTCGCCACCATTGAGCATGATTGCCGCGACATTGGCATAGGTCTCTACATTATTGAGAACAGTTGGTTTGCCCCAGAGTCCTTTTACCGCGGGAAATGGAGGCCGAGGGCGAGGCTCGCCGCGTTTCCCTTCGATCGAGGCAATCAACGCGGTTTCTTCACCGCAGACAAACGCTCCCGAACCCATCCGGATTTCGAGGTTGAACGAGAAGCCCGTTCCAAGAATGTTTTCACCCAGAATTCCTCTGTTTCGAGCCGAATCGATTGCCTTCTGAAGTCGTTCGACCGCAAGAGGGTATTCAGCGCGAACATACACATATCCCTGGGCGGCGCCAATAGCATAGGCTCCGATCGCCATTCCCTCGATGAGGCTGTGAGGATCCCCTTCGAGCACGCTGCGGTCCATAAATGCACCGGGATCACCTTCGTCCGCATTGCAGAGAATGTATTTCACATCCCCTTCGGATTTTCGCGTGAAGGTCCATTTGAGATAGGTGGGGAATCCAGCTCCGCCGCGACCGCGCAAACCCGATTTTTTCATTTCTTCGATAACATCATCGGGACTCATGGAATCGAGAACTTTTCCCAATGCCTCGTAACCATCAGATGCGATATACTCGTCGATACTCTCGGGGTTTATATCCCCGCAGTTGCGCAGAACGATTTTCGTCTGACGCTTGAAAAAATCGATATCGGTCATGACAGGCACCGGTTTTTCATCCTCACCCTCCATCCAGGTGAGGCGCTCTACCGGTTTTCCATTGACCACGTGGCTCGATACAATATCGGTGGCATCCAGAGAACTGACTTTTTGATAAAACGTTTTATCCTTTCCCATAACCACGACCGGACCGCCCGCACAAGGCCCCAGGCAGCCGGTTTTCACTAGAGAAACTTTATCGCCGAGGTCATGGTGCTCGAGCGCATTCTCCAGAGCTTCGTATACCTTCATGGACCCGGAGGCAAGACACCCACCGCCACAGCATACCAGTATTTTGTCTTTGATTCGTTGTTCTTCGCGTGAATTCTGCTCTTTGAGCGAATCCCGAAGTTTTGTAAGTTCGGCAACCGAGCCGATTGTCTTGGGCGTTGTGGACATCTACTTATCTCCCTTCGAATCTTCATTGCTCTGATACTGCGCCAGGATTTCCCCAACCTTTGCGGGTTTGACCCTCTGATGAGTATCGTCGTCGACCATAATCACCGGTGCAAGGCCACAGGCGCCGAAACAACGGCCAATGTCGAGAGAAAACACGCGATCTTCGGTTGTCTGACCTACATCGATACCCATTTCCTTCTTGAGGGCCGCCAGCACTTCCTTGCCGCCGCGAACATAGCAGGCGGTACCCAGACAGACTCGAACAAGGTGTTTTCCACGGGGCACCGTGGAAAAGAATGAATAGAAACTAACGACACCCGTAACCTCGCTGTACGGAATGTCGAGCTTGGTGCTGATCAGTTTCAGAGCCGGTTCGGGCAGGTATCCGAACAAGTTCTGAGCGGTTTGCAGCACGGGGATGAGCGATCCTTCTTTTCCCACATACCCGACGAGCATATCGTCGAGTTGCTTGAGAAGATCCGCTTCAGTGGTCGTTTGGCAGTTAGCACAGCTTTCCGGCATGTGTTAACCTCCCTTTCATCATGAAGGTATCCGAATAGCACAATTGGCATATCGCTTTTTTTGTGAGAAGTGACTACATAAATGAAAATACTTATTCGTTCCATGTGTCACAAAAGAGATTATAGAATATATCATCAGGACGTTAGAAATACGTGTGCTTTTCTCGTGATAGTGCATCTGGGAAAGAAAAACTGCCCTGGTTTATGTGAACGTTACGTTGTTATTCGTGCGCGCGCTCACATAAAAATGTGGATCCGGCCTTTGTGGGGCGGATTCGATATCTTGATCGAAAGATCATGAATGGACCTTGAATCCAGTACCGGGCCAGACTGGTGGTCAGAGGACCATCGGCTCACCCCGAAATGGACGGATACCGAATCCCGATCTCTCGGAAAGGCGCCCAGAATCGCTCTGCCGCCGATTCTATTCATGACACCCCGGGGATGGACGAACGAGAAATCACCCCCGAATCCTCGAAAAGAAGACATCCGCATGGCTCTTCGAGATACCGAGCATTCCGGTTCGGGGTTTTGTACTTCCGGTTTGAAATCTTTCCTGGAGGGTTCCGGGTCTGAAATCACCAGGGATACCCATCCAAACCGGAAGCCCGAAGAGGTGGTGTCTCGATTTCACTCTGCCGCTTTCATGCGACGATCCCTCTTGTCTTCCCGTTTCGATTTCCCCACAGCCTAACCCAAGTTTCGCAATCAACTCACGGCATTCTGCGTAAGCTGTTGCACGATCTTAACTGCGAAACTTGGGCTAACTGAGAGATCCTCGATCAACATAAGGCGAGCCGCAGCTAACTCAGCAACAGCGCTACAGCCAAAGTAACCTGGCCCGCCACAGAGCAAATAGATTCTGGAAACCTCTTATTTTTGTCGCGTTTCACCATCGAGTCGGTGGTACATTTTGCTCCTCTGCAGCGAAGAGGGTTTTCTAATAAAGGTGCAACCGTATCCCCCAAAAGCGTTAAATTCGGCTCCTCAAGAATCAGTTCCTCAATAATATCAATGTCTTAGCCACCAAAGTGTATTCACTCAGGCTACACTTTTGCCCAAATCCGTGGCAAAATCCCAAACAAGGCTCGGCAAATGGCGGTAACTTATTAGCCAGTGCCCCAATCTCCTTACCGGTTTTCATTAAGAGGTTCCGATTCTCTCCGAAAAAACCGGCACAAATGGGACACTCGGATTTTTTACGAGACGGCATGCAGGATTACTGTGCCGCGGACATTCAAAAAAGCGTTTAAATAAACCCGAAGATGGAAATGTTTCTCTTTTCTGCGTATCATGGAAAGGTATGTCCCACAGGATGACGAAACCGGTATGTAACAGACAGATGTCCGTGGACGGATTCGTACGCAGCCTCTCTGATGGGATAGGGGAGCGATGAGAAACATCTACAGCTACATAGATTATCGTCAGTTCCTGGCGGATTTTTATGCGGAAAAGAAGAAAACCAGCCGTGCATTCTCACATCGGTATTTTGCTTCGAAGGCTGGAGTTCGCTCTCCCGTATTGCTTCGGCGTGTGATTGATGGAAAACGGAATCTGTCCGATACAACGATCCTGAAATTTGCGAAGGGGCTGGGATTGGATACGAAAGAGACCGTTTACTTCCGTCATCTTGTAAAGTTCAACCAGGCATCGACCGCGGCTGAAAAACAGGAACATTATGCCAATCTGCGTGAAATGATGAACATGGTTGGGCAGAAGACGCTCACGCCGGATCTGTACGACTATTTCAATACGTGGTACAATCCGATAGTTCGGGAACTGGTGTGTCTCGCGAATTTTGGTGAGGATTATCAGGCATTGGCGAGGACCGTTGTTCCCGATATCACCACGGCACAGGCGCGGAAATCGGTCGAGTTGTTGCAGCGGTTGCAATTGATAGAACGAAAGGACGGCGGGAGTTGGGAGCTTCGGGACAAGGCGATTGCCACGGAGAGTGAGGTGTTTTCTCTGGCTGTTCGTTCTTATAACACGCAGATGGTCGAATTGGCTCGGGAATCCATTGAGCGTTTTGCGCAGCAGAGGCGACATGTATCGGGGCTTACAATCACCTGTTCCGAACCAATGTATGATCTTATCGTGGCTGAAATCAACGCATTCAAAGAACGAATCGTGACAATGGTGAACGTAAACCCGGAGCCGTATACCCGCGTGATGCAGCTGAATATGCAGTTGTTTCCACTCTCCAAAGATGTGAAACCCAACAGGGAGAATTCGGAATGAAACCGTTATTCTGCCTGCTTTTTCTGCTGTTCTCCCTGTTGATGCTGAACGGATTGGCCGGATGCACCTCCGGTGAAGATATTGCCGGAAGCACCAACACCGGGAATGCGCGGATCGTCGCTTCGGTCTATCACAAGGGACGACCGGTTTCCGGAGCGAGGGTCTATCTTCGAGATGAGGAGTATCTGGCGCTACCGAACACTCCGGCGGCACCGGGAGCTCGCATTGACATAACAGCAAACGATTCCGGGAAGCTGGTGCTTGTTCCGAACAAAGCGGGAAGGTATACCCTTGAGGTTGCCGATGATGCCGGAAGCGGTGGCGTGCGGTCTTCCATTTCCGTTCCCGAAGGAGATACTCTTATCGATCTGGGGAGGATCGATCTCGAGCGGTGCGGTGAATTGGAGATAACGGTACGGACAATGCATCTTGACAGTACCACTTCTATCCATGCCGGGATCTATGGAATGGAGCGATCGGCTCATGCGCGATATGACGGCACGGTGTGGTTCAGGAATCTTCCTTCCGGCAACTATCGGGTTCATCTAACCAGTGATCGCCCCGAAACGACCGGGAGCACGGATCTTGAGACGTACATTGCCGAAGGACAGACCCGCCAGATCGACTCGGTAAGCTTTCCGATAGATTACCGTCACGACTCGGTCCTGGTAGTCTCCGTTCTCAATCAGACAGGGATAGAGCATGACGCCTGGGAGGAAATGGTCTCACGCGTCGAAAACAGAATCCGTGAACTGAATCTTTCCCATCGGAATATCACGGTTCTGCCGCCTTCGATAGGGACCCTGGACTTCCTGTGGGGACTGAATCTTGAAGCAAATCCCCTCACTTCATTACCGGATGAATTTGGTGAGCTGAGTCGGCTCGAAAACCTGGATCTGGATACCACGATGTTCGATACTATCCCGGATGTCGTGGGGAGGTGCGGCTCCTTGCGCTCCCTCTCGATCGAAGCCGTGGGCTTTTCCCAATTGTCCGATTCGCTGAAAAATTGCCGCAACCTCACGAGTTTGAGAATTGGATCGAACAATCTGGGGGAATTGCCCGGCGTGGTATATGAATTAGCGAACCTGAGGGTTTTGGAGGCCGAAGATAATCAATTGGACAGTATCCATTCGGGTATTGGAGATTTGGTTCGATTGAGTAACCTTTACCTCGGACGGAATAGGCTCAGTTCTCTTCCCGAAACTCTCGGCAATCTGCAAAACCTCTCTTACTTTTCAATACGACGGAATCGCTTTGCCGAGTTTCCCAAAGCGATTACTAAATTGACAAATCTCTATGAGCTATTTGCGTATGAGAATCAATATCCGTCAATTCCCGAGAGTATCTCCAACTGTTCACGCCTTACCAATTTGTATGTGCAGAACAACGAATTGACGGATCTGCCCCTGTCGATAACTCAGCTCGATATCTCACGGCTGCTGATCGGCGGAAATCGTCTCTGCAATGTTACCCCGGAAGTCGAGAAATGGATCGATGCGCGCGTGGACGATGATTGGAGATCCTCGCAGCGCGAATGTGAATAGAGCAGCGAAATATAGATCATATACTTTCGTTACACCGGGCGTCTGTCCGGTTACGTAACATTGGGCGGAATCCATGAGAAGACTGCGCAGACCCATTCTGGTGATATTTGCATTACTCCTGGCTTCGGAAATATCCGGGCAGGAAAAGTGTTTCCGTATCGGAACGAATATTCAGCCAAGCAATAATATACCACTGTTTATCAACGTGTTTATGCAGTCTCGGACGTTTGTCGCCATGCCGAATCATTGGGGACTAACTCTGCATGAGGTTATGGATTGCGACCCTAATGGATATCCCCTGCGTGTACCCGACAACGCGTACGACGGAAAAGAAGTAGAAAGGGTCGCAAAATGGATAAACAGCGGAGACGGCCCAATGCTGAAGGACAGTGTGTACATACTGCGCTGGGACGGTACCGGAGAGATGCGGCTGAGTAGCTGGGGGAAGCATGAGGATCCGGTGATAATCGACAGTTCCGAAAACCATTTTGAGTTTCTTATTCCTGAACAGAAAAATTACGCGGCCACGATCATCTCGTCCCAAGAGGGTGACCATGTTCGCAACATCCGTCTTTGTCTGAAATCGCAGGAAGATTTGTATGAGGTAGAAAAAAAAGTGTTCAACCCGTATGTCCTGGAGATCCTGGAGCCCTTCTATATGTTTCGATTCATGGGGGCGTTCAACACGAACAACAGCCCGTTTCGTTCATGGGAGGACCGTACGCGAACCGATTGGTACCACTGGAAGGGACATCAGAATTGTGGACTGGCTTACGAATATGCCGCACGGCTTTGCAATGAAGCAAAAGCACATGTCTATTTCAATGTTCCCCATGCCGCCGACGAGTACTCGATACGAAAAATGGCCGAACTGTTGCGCGACAAACTTGATCCGGATCTCGACGTATACCTGGAATACTCTAATGAAACCTGGAATGGCGGAAGGTTTTTCAAGGAACAGTTTGATTACGTAATTCAGTATGGAGAAAAACTGAGGCCCGATCTCCGGGAATTCCGTGCCGGTGTATACGGTCACGCAATGCTTTCCAAAAGGGTATATGAAATCTGGCGGGAAGTGTTCGGTCGCGACAGCCTTCGTGTCCGGCGAACGTATCTCCCCTGGGGTGGCCATACGCAGAATTACATTAACGATATAGGCCCGGAAAACTTCGATGTTCTCTCAGGAGCATTCTACTGGGCGCCGACCCGGAACGAGTATTCCGAGAATTGGGATGAGCACACTACCCTGCAGGAAATGATCGATGCGGCGAAGCATAACATCACCCAGGGATGGTTCTATCAGGGGCAGAAGAAAGAGGTAGAGGTTGCCAAACTATATGGCAAAGAGCTCTTTCACAAGGAGGGGGGATACGGCCGGGATCCGGTGATCGCCGGGCTGGAGGATCCGGTAGACTGGCTGGATACCTTTCGCACGCTGCAGACCCATCCTGTCATGCTTGAGCTGCAGCAAATGGTCATGGATACGCTGACCAGCCTTGGTGTTCTGGGCGGCTGTGAACTGACGCTGACCGGCGGGTGGTGTAACGATCCTCCCGGACGGTGCACCTGGGGGTGCAGTCAGTGGGGCACCGTCTGTGAAAACCTTCTGACCGCATCACAGCACCCGGAGCGTTGGCCGAAACTGCAAGGCTATTACAATAACATGAAAGATTGTGACAAGTTCATTCGGGAAACCGACACTATCGGTGCCGGGCTTACTATCCGTCTTGACGGTAACGACGATTATGTTGACTTCCCCAATTCGTTTAAGCCCGATGATGCAGGTGGGGACTATGCCGTCGAATTCTGGATTCGTCCCGAGATGGCGGGGGTCGACCAGTACATCTTTTCAATGGCTACCGGCCTGGGGGCCTCGAGTAACTCGTTAGTCTTTACCGAAGGACAACGCTTGCAATGGAACATCACAAATGCCGCGGGGAGTTCGATTGCGCGGCTGGAAACCCCGCCCGTAGAAACCGAGAAGTGGCATCATGTGATGGTTAACAAGCAAGGAACGGCATACACGCTCTATATTGACGGAATCGTTCGAGCAACGGCTCTGGGGACGCCGACGGGAGACTGCTCCCGGTCTCGACTGGTGTTTGGCGCCGACATAGGAGGGGGGACTCCGTCCGACTTTTTTCGCGGCAGAATCGACGAAATAAGAATATGGGAAACCGGGGCGATAACGGTTGGCGCGATCCGGGACTGGATGTGTCGCAAGGTTGCGTCGGAACATCCGGCACACGACAAGCTGCGGTGTCATTACCGGTTTGACGAAGCCGATGTTGCGGGGAGCGTCAAAGAAGAAATCGGCGGGTTATACGGGCAGTTGCACGGGGTGACATTCACAAAATATTCGAACTACGAGAAATCCGGAGCCCCAATCGGATCACGGAGTGTTCAGACCTATCCTACATCATGGGATAACGTTGCACTCGGTTTGTCCCAGACAGGTAGTCGGTTTTCCGTATTTGGTCTGGGTGACCAGGCTCCGCTGGGAGTACACACATATGTTGTGGATCAACGGCCAAGCGAATCGATACTGCCGGGAGAAGATTATTACTACATGGCCGATCGATACTACGGAGTCTTTGTAGTAGGCGAGGGGGCCCCGGATTATCGTGTGTCCTGGAAATATACGGGAGATCCCGAGGCAAACCCCGAACCAAACCTTCGACTTCTTGCACGAGAGGAAACCGGTGTATGGAGCAATACCGGCGCAGGACTCGATGTGGATGCCAATGCGCTTACGACACGGAGGGGCGGAGAGATCGTTCGGGGCGAGTATATATTGACCAAACGAAGAATGGAGACTAAAACCGTCTCCGGGCCGGGAACGGCTCTCCGGTTCGATACTACCGGAATGGCCTACGGAGAAGCGCTCCCTTTCGAGCGGCCCGACGGTGAGTATACCGTCTCGTGTTGGTTCAAAACCGAGGTCAGGACGGATGGTGGGTATCTGTTCATTTTCGCGAATGGAACACGACCACCCATACCGGGTTGGGCGAAGACCACACGCGTATACGTAACGGGTGGCGGTGTAAAGATCAAGCTCGAGGACATCGATTTCAGTTCCGAAAGCATGAGCTTGTTGAATATGAATGGAGGCTGGAATCATATTGCCGTCACACGTAAGGACTCTCGCGTTACCGTCTACTGCAATGGACTTCCGACACCCGGCTTGACCGATATCAACATTGGCGCGAAGCCGAATGGTGAACCGCGGGATGTCGGTTTGAACAGGTTGTATGTCGGATATGAATTCAAAGGAGTTATCGACGAACTGCAGGTATGGGATAAAGCACTTTCGCAGGAGCAGATCCGTCGATGGATGTGCAAAAAACCTGGAAAAGAGGAGACGGCGGCGCAGACACATTGCGTTGCGCGGTTCAGCTTTGACGACGGGGCGGGGGAATTCGCGGAGAATGAACGCGGAGGCACAGATCTGCGGCTTTTCGGCCCGTATGAGTGGGTGAACTCCGGAGCAGCTCTTGGTGATACGAGTACCTACATCTATGGAAGTGGGGAGGGCTTCGATAAGCATTCCATCGCTCATCCCGACGGAGACCGCCTGTCCGTCGATATGTCCGAAGAGAAAAACCGAGACAGATACCACGGCTACCATCTCTATCGCGTCGATGGTGCACCAGGGAATACTACCTTTCCGATACAAGACATACGCTCCGCGGACACCACGAAATACTATGGCATTTTTGTTGTTCACAAGACGCAGATCGGGTATCCCCACAGCGTTGATTATGCGCTTCGATACTCTTATGTAAACAATCCCAACATACAGGATACGAGGGGCCTGCGACTTTTGAGTCGATCAAGTGCGGAGGGGACCTGGATTATAAACGATGTCGCCCCGGATACGAATAACTCGTCCATAGAACTCAGATTTGTGACCAAAGAGGAATGCAACGGACATCGTTGCGCTGTCGGAACAGAAATCCTTCTGGGGGCGACGACAGATGCCATTTCCGTTGACGACAATGCCCCGGCGAAACCTGAAAACATCGTCGGAAAAACAGTGGTATGCGCCGGTCAAACAAATGTCACTTACTCTGTATCGGCGGTATCGGGAGCTGATTACTATGTGTGGGAGACGTCCGACGGGCTGAACGGGTTTTCAAAGAGTGACAGCATACGAGTATCGGTTTCTCCCGATGCCGAAGGTTCGGGCACGATCTCCGTGAGGGCCGGGAACCGATGGGCGGAAAGCCCCGAGCAGGTTCTCGAGATTGTGATCAAATCCACCCCAAGCCTTTCTTCCGATATCAAAGGACCTTCTGAGGTGTGTGGTAACCAACTCGAGGTGGAGTACTCGATCGCTCCGGTGACGCCCGAGCCGTCACAGTATATCTGGCAGAGCACGGGCGAGGCTTCGATCGACGGTAACGGACCAACTGCCAAAGTTTCCTTTGGCTCTCAAAATGTGACACTGAGCGTATATGGGCGGTATGCCGACTGTGGCGATATCGTGCTTGGGTCAAAACCGATAGTGGTGAATCCCACTCCGAGAACTGATCTGAATGTGATCGGTGGCACTATTTGCAGAGGAATTGTGGAGGAGGCCGCTGTTGCGGTATACAATTCAGAACTCGGCGTCGAATACCGCGCCTACCGCAACAACGGAGCATCTCCTGTCGGCCCACCCGTTTACGGAACCGGAGGTCTTGCCCGCATCTTGATACGGGCCGATGAGCTCTTGCCCGGCGACAACTATCTCACGGTGAAAGCGCGAAAAGGCAATTGCATAGAAACGGCACTCCAAAAACGTGCGGTGGTGCGAATCGATGCGGCTCCCGATCCCAATACACGGATCGAGGTTCGCGAGACCGACTTGTGTCCCGACGATTCCGTTCATCTGATTATTCGCAATACCCAGCCCGGCGTGACCTACATCCCGGTTATATGGCGTGAGCTGACCATCGACAATCCGAACATCACCGAACATGAACCATTTCCGCTCGGCGCCGGTGAGGATATCGAATACGTGATTCCTCCGTCGAAAGGACATGCCCATTTTGCGGGACGGGGAGTGAATATTGGGAAAAACAAGATATGGTTCAAGGCAATGATCGGCAGTTGCCCGACCGTGTCCCTGGTTGACACCGTCGATATTACCGTGAACCACAGTCCCCATATCATACAGGATGAGTATCTGTCCATGACTCGTAAAGAAGACGAGTTCATCGAGGACACCGTAGGACTGACGGTCCTAAGCCATTCGGCGGAAATCGGCAATCAGGCGCGTACCATTACCATGTGCGACGATCAGGAAATCGTAATGAAGGTCCTCAATGCCGACCTGGGCGCCGAATATGCGGCCTACCTTACTCGGGTCGGTGATTCTTCGACGCAAGTCCTCCTCAGTGATACCGTGCAATGTACACAGGAAGGTGGAGCGGTAACGCTTGTCGTTCCTCCCGATACGCTTCCCGCCGGTGAAGTACGAGTCGGCATACAGGCGTCGAACGGCACCTGTAAAGCATTCATTGCCTGTTATATCAGAGCTACCGTCGAACCGTCACCGGACAGGACGCTCGAAGTCCTGGGACAAACGGTTTGTCCGGATGAGCGCGGGATTGTTATCATTCGAAACCCCCAGGAGAATGTACGGTATCGAGCACGGGTGCTCCATGATGGTCATACTACCAACAACAGAAACGGAAACGGTGAGGACCTGGAGATTCGGATTCCGGCAACCCACATTCGTCGCGGCGCCAATAAGGTCGTGATTGAAGCATCAAATTCGATCTGCGGCAACTATGTCCTCTTGGACACCGCGGTGATAGCCAACGAGGATATCGATGTAACGCTACGCACCGAGGCTGAAGCTTCCGATCTCTGTGTTGGAAATGAATCCACGATATTCGTGCATCAACCACAACAGGGTCTCCACTACTCGGCGCTTATCGATGGCAGGACGGTGACCGATTCGGTTGTGGTTGCTGAAGGAGACACGGCCACACTCCGTATTCGTCCGGAACGCTTGCGCAGCTATGCCGGAAGTTCCGTCACCGTAACGATTCACGCCCGTACCGCGGAAGGTGGGTGCAGGCGAGATCTCAATGAAACCGTTGCGCTGAACATCAGTTCATCCGAATCCGGCGGGTATCCCGTTTTTGACATCGAGGATCGAACGACACACCTGGAACCAAACCCATGGATCGGGGTTATCTGTCCCGGAAATGGAAGTACCGTCACAGTGCAGTTTTCACACGGTGGGATGTATGAGGGGTTGCGGTTTCAGGGCACCGTTAATGGTGTACCGGTGGGAGAGCCCTGTGATCCGGTTGGTGAAGAACACTTTGATCTCGGCTATCCGCGTGAGCACCTGCCGTCCGATTCATCGGTTCGACTTGGCCTTATCATGATGAGTGACGGGTGTCGTCCACAGCCGGTCGTTTTCAAACGGTGGAGTCGGATTCGAGAAGACTTCGAAGTTGAAATTCTGCCTACCGTTGATTTCAGCATGCCGATTCATGACGCCTATACATGTGGAGATGAAAGCGGAACCATTCGGATTGAAAATGTGCCGGTGGGTCAGGGATTTGTTTTCCGACTCTACGACCCTGTTTACGACAGAGTCGTGTGCGAACCGGTCGGGGACGGACACTGGAATTACGATCGCCACGGCTTCCTGCCTCTTCCCGTATTCGATCGAGATATTCTGCGACCCGGTGCCAACGAATTTGAGGTTCAGGTACGGCCCCGTAAAGGTGAACAGTGCGACTGGGTTGCGTTTCCCCGGGTTGCAGTTGTGTACGTAAATGTACCACCGCGACGTGATCTTGAGGTGGAGGGCTCGTCGGTCTGCTCCGGTGACGGGAGCATAACGATCCACGAGACCGAGGGTGACACGGTTACGTACACGCCCTTTATGGCGGGAATTCCCGTTGCGAGTCCGAAGGCCGGTACGGGAGAAGATCTGAATTTCGTTATAAACGACATACACCTGGCAGAGGGGTCAAACGAGATCACTATTCAGGCTCAAAGAGCGGGATGTCCCCCCGTCGTGCTTTATCAAACGGCAATTATCCAGAGAGTCGATGCCCCTCCGGGAAAGCCGTCGGTCATCAGCGGACCGGGGGAAGTATGCGCGAATCAGGTAGGAGTGGAGTATAGTGTACCAAACGACCGAAATGCGCTCTCGTACACCTGGAATCTACCCGATGGAGCAACGGCGTCATCGAACACCAATTCGGCCCTGATCGATTTTGGTAGTACAGGCGGGGAAATAATTATTACGGCAAATAATGCATGCGGTCCCGGAGAGCCATCGGAACCCTTGACTGTGAATGTTACACCCTCTGTCGCCGGCGGCACCGTTACCGGTCCCGCCAACGGCGCATGTGGAGAGCCGTTGACCCTTGTTCTGAGCGGACAGGGAGGAACGATTCTGAAGTGGCAGTGGTCGCAGGAAGTAGGCATCTGGCACGATATACCCTTGCGCCGGGATCGGATCGAGCATACTCCCGGTGATAGTGATGTGACCTATCGGGCGGTCATAGATGGGGGTGAATGCGGTCTCATACGGTCCGCATCCCACACGGTCTCAATAACCCCGTGCGCCGGAGGTATCCTTCCGTTGCCGCAGCCAAATCCAGAGGGAGGATCGTATCCCAGAGAGCAGATTACCGTTTATTTCGAACCAACCTCTTTCGATGAGTATCAGGATATCTACTATGTGATATGCTCCGATTTCAGTCGTTGCTCAATGGAAGATGCACGGGTATACAATGCCGCTGAAGGGATCGTGCTCGAGATTGGGTCGGAACCTAAGGGTATCCGCTACCAGGCTCGTCCGAAACCCGAGTTTGCGGCACATTATACGCCTAGTTCGGTTGGTGAAGATCTGTACGTGTACAGTATCCGTCAATTAGGGGTACCGGTTCCCGTTCCGGGGGGCGGTTCGAAAAAAACACCCACCGTACAAATTCAATTTGAAGATACGGATCAGTCGGATGTCCGACAGATATACTACACCATTTGTGACGATACTGCCGGGTGCGTGCTTACCGAACAGAACCGGATGCTGTTCGATCCGACTGAGGGAGTTCGGTTGAACATTCTTGACGGTCCCAAGGCAATCGCATATCAGGCCGTTCCGCTTGGTGAGTATGTCAATGAATACCAGAACAGTATTGTCGGGAAGGCGCTCTATACCTATCGTCCCGGGTTGCTGGTGCGTCGCGCGGCATATTTCGATGCGGACGGCGACGGCAGAATTGACGAAGCGCGAGTGGCATTCGAGAGTGAACTGCCGCAATTACCCGGATCAATACTCTTGCGGGCGCCTTATGATTTGAACGAATCGGCTGAGCCTACCCCCACGAGATTGTCAATTTCCTCGGTGCTGGTTCCACTTGGCGCCAGTGAGTTCGAAAAAGTTTTCACCGGCTTTGATCCCGGCCCATTCGGAAAGGTGTTCGATCAGACGGGAGTATTCGACACCGCGGCATTCGAGATTGTCGACAGCGTAGCCCCCGTGATCCTCTCGGCGACGTATGCCGTCGCGGAGCAAGAGTCGGGAGGGACCTATCACGACACACTTCGGGTGACCTTTTCGGAGCCCGTACAGGGAGTTGGGGATGAGCCATTTGTTTTTTTCGGGCCTTCAAATCAACCTGCGCTTACCGGGGTAACGACCGAAGGCTCAATGGTGACCGCCTTGATACCGGTGTCATCGACGGTCAAAACTGCCCCCGTGAAAACGGGGGATATGGTTGCAGTCCGCACGAGTGGAGCCACGCGGATCAGCGACATGGGCGGGGCGGTTCAGGACAATCCGCAAAACAGACGTGTACCGATTACCGTCACGGCGCCCGGAACGTTTTCACTTCATTACGGCCCCACTTTGTTCCGCCCCGGTATCGGTATGTTTCGAATTATACTCGGTCCCGGCGAGCGCATGGCATCCCCCGATCCCGATGCACGAGCAAAGATAACAATGTTCGACCGAACGGGTAATGTGGTATTGCGCAGAGATTTCAAGCGGAATTCCGATAACCTCGAGTTCGTTTGGGATGGTACAAACAGGAATGGTCGATTAGTTGGTCAGGCGACCTACATCGCGATCCTGAGCATCCAGATGAACGGTGTGAAGGAAGAAAAGAAAATCAAAATCGGCGTGAAACGAGAATAGTAAGCCGGTATCAAACGGAGAAGCTCTGTCTTGATGAAGAAAATGCCTGGAGACCTGATTGGGTGTAGCCTGAAAGAATACACTTTTTTCTTAACAAATGCACCATTTGCAGGGCAATACAGTACCTTGTTGATACACCGAAACATCTCGGATGGTTGGCGGGCGGTTCATGCCCGTAAGTCACTTGGGACTGCTCGTAGCAGCCGAGGGCGCCAGTAAAACGCGAACGGAGGATGTATTCATGATGCGATCAAAGACGGATCAGTTCACAAGAGCGCTGATTCTGTGCACACTCATAACAGGCGGTGCCGCGAAGGTCTCGCAGAGCGATCGGTATTCCTGGCAGGAACCCCACGCAACGGTACTTGAAACGGGTGATCTTCAGTGGGCGCCGGAACCATTCGTGTACGAGCACGGTGAAGAGGTCCGATACATCGATTATGAAAACGGCGACGATCAGGACGATGGTAAAACGAAAGAAGCCCCGTGGAAACATCACCCGTGGGATATGCGAGCCGGTGGAAATGCCGCGGAAGCTTCGGGACCGATCACGTATGTATTCAAAGGTGGCGTAGACTACCGGATTTTCGAGGAACCGAATGCCGAGGGCCAAATTAACCCCGATCTCCGGGCCGATGAATCCGGCGAACCGGGGAACCCTATACGATTGACCTCGGATCCTTCGTGGGGTGAAGGGGAAGCGGTCATTCTGGGATCGGTGAGGATACCCTCCCAATGGGTCAAGGCAACTGAAAACGATGTGCCGGCCCGGATGGATCATACGAATGTCTGGTATCTTGAAGACGAGCCGAATTGGTGGCCTCGCCACCCCGGATGGCCCGGTCCGGGGAGAGTCCGGGAACCGATTGTGTTCGAAATTCACGACGGCGAAATTCATCCACTTCACCTTGCACGTGATCCTGATTGGGCTAAACCGGCCACCAGTTTTGCCTGGCACGAATGGCATAGATGGGATGGAACCACCGACGACGAAAACGAGTATGGATACGATGAAGATTTGAAGGGATTCCCTCAGGACTATTTTGAAGGGGGTACGATATGGAGCCAGAACTGTTGGTTCATGGGAGTGCCCACGCCATACCTTCTTGAAGGCGACAGGTATGTATACGATCCTGAAACCGGGGCGCTGGACATTGGAAAATCCATCTGTCGAAACACACGCTACATGATTGAAGACCTTCCGCAGTATCTCGATGCCCCGGGGGAGTTCTGGGCGGATGAGAATCGCCGTTTGTACATGCGTCCGTACGGCAATCGGGATCCGAATAGCTCCCGCTATGAATTTGGCGCTATGTCGAAAGCCATTCACATAGAAAACCAAAGCAATATTGCAATCTCGGGGCTGACGTTTCGATTCAGTCTGACGGGCTCTCAGACTATTGAGGTGAGAGGTGGCTGTAAAAACATCTCAATTGAAAACTGCTTTTTCGATCATGTGCGTAATCGGGCAATCGAAATCTCATCAGGCATTGACAGTACTGTAGTTATGGACAGCATTCGAGTTGCCGACAATGAGTTTCGTGAGCTGTGGGGGACCGCTCTCTCCATCGCCGGGAGAAGACACGGATTTGAGGAGGGACAAGAGATTAAACCCTGGATTGAAGCAGGCGCTTTAGGACACGTTCAGGTTCTTAGAAACAAGACATACAACACCGGTCTGCGTGAAGGGAGATCGGGTAATTCAAATGTCCCGGCGATTGGCGTGGGGTATCCACGGACGGCCGAAATTGCGGGAAACATAGTGAACCGCAGCATCGGCTCCGGTATCGTGGTTCACGGTGGAAAGTCCGGAGGCGACGATCACGGCTGGGTGGTGCCGCTGACCCGCATCCTGGTTCATCACAACAAGATCGAGAATACCACGATGGGGGTCAATGACTATGGTGGTCTGGCTTTGTGGCAGGGAGGGTCCATTTACTCCTATAACAACATTTCCGGAAACTCTCTTGGGCATTGGCCGGGCGGACTGAGTAAGAACCATGATATGAATCTGGGCTACGCTTACTATATCGATGGTGGTTATAAAATTTACACATTCAACAACATAACATGGGGACGAACCACCAACCCCGAAGATGTCTACAGAAACAAGACCTCGGGATATTTTATGGTCTTCGGGTTCCTCAATCCGGTTATCAACAATACATTCTACCGGGCCGACAAGGGGATAGGAGGAAGCTCCGGAAATCGCACCGATGTTGTCGGAAATGTGTTCGCCGAAATCAAATCCAAATATCTTGGAAACAATCGGATGGGTGATCCTTCACTGGTCGGTGGAGGAGACGACGGTTCATCCGGAATCCGCGGTATCCCGACTCTCGCATATACAAACAATATTTTCCAGGGTGAAGCGATAGCGGGGTCGATCACGCAGGAAGTGGACAGCGGTGTTGTCGGAGGCGCTCGTATCCAGCTTACCGCCGACGATATCGACAATATGTCGTATCTTATGCAGAAATACCCAATACGTAAAGGCTCTTTGGGCTGGGAACAATCCAATCAGATTATCCGCAAACCACTGGCCGAACCGGCGGATATTGACATTGGCGTATCGGCAGGTGATTTTCGGTTGAAAGACAACTCTCTCGCAAACAATATGGGAGCAAAGTATTTCATCCCATGGGCGCTGTCCTCAACGGTTGGGGAGTGGCATTTCAACAGGAACAACCATGATCCGAGTAAGGTCCTGGACTATCACTGGTTCATGGATGAAACGCACTTCGCCCGTAAAACATACGAGCAGCTTCCCTACTGGACCATTGATCTTTCGGATTCTACCCTCGATGCGTATGTGCCGTCGGCCTCAGAGGACTGGATAGAGGGGGCAGTGGTTTTCAACGGTTCTCGTTACGGAAGCGTTTCCGATGCCGACCTGAACGAGGATCTCAGGTTCCGTATCTGGTCACTGGGGTGGGTTAAGGAGTATCCAAAGAGCCACTGGGTGTATCCGGAACCGGAAAACGGATACAACGAGAAAGGAAAACCGCTGTTCGGCGAGAATCAATATATGGAATTCCCCGCGGAGCACCGCAGAAATCTTGAAATAGATACGACCTGCGTTTTATTGGAGGCAGTTTTCCGAGTGGATAATCTTGTGCCGAATCAGCGGGCCGGAATTGCGGGAAAGTTTGACGGAACCGCCGGATATCGGCTTGTTGTGAATCCGTCCGGAACCGCGGAGTTTGAGGTCGCCTCGGGCGGTTCGGTGTACGGCGTACCGACAGCCGGTCTTGTGAATGACGGCCTTTGGCACCATGTGATTGGCGAGCTGAGCCGAAGGGACGGTACAATGCGGATATACCTTGACGGGACTCTGTCGGCCGAAGTATCCGGACAGCTCGGCGTCAATGCTTCTCTCAGCAACGACGCGGATTTTCTGGTTGGTCGCACACACGAAGAAACCGGGTATTTTCACGGGGCTCTGGACTTCCTCCGGGTCTGTCAAAGCACGTTGGCGGAATCGCGAACGACAATCGAAGAGTTGTACGAATGGCAGACAAACGGCCCGGTGAAATACGATTTTGCCGGCAACGCGCCGATTGGTCGACGCGATGCCGGTGCACTTGAAAATGCGGACATACTGCATGAAGCTCCGATGCTCGTGATGGGATGGGATTTTGCCGAAGAAGGTGATACCGCATGGTCGATCGCGGATGTATACGGAGAGAAAATCTCCCGCGAGCAGCCCAGCGGTGTTATAACCATGGGAGATGGGCTGAAACCGACCAGTTGGGCGTGGGACGGCGGTTTCACATTTACCCAATACGACAGTGCCTCGCTTGCCGGTGCTATTCTTGCGAAAGACTACATCGAGTTCACGGTCGTTACGGATCCCGGAGAAGAGATTACCCTGACGGCGATCAATATGAACACCATGGGGCAGGGAGAAACCAGCAAGTTTGCGCTGTTCTCAGATCGAACCGATTACAGTGAAGGGAACGAAATTGAGACCGGCACTTTGACGCGAGACGCGAACATTACCGTCTCCCTGGACGGTTTCGCCCCGGTATCGGGATCGGTGACATTTCGGATGTATTTTTACGGGACGGGCGGAAAACTATGTGGTATTCAAGGAAAGGACGGATTGGATTTACTCATAGAAAGCACGGGCATTCCGCCCCTCAAAACAAAGACTCCCGGTACGCATCACGGGCGACCGGACAACGGCAGTGGAGTGTTTGAGAGAGCCGTCAGAAGCGGGGTTGAGGCCGGAACGGGTCAGTGAGGGTAGACTTCCGCCACCCGGCGTATGGCCGGTACTTCAGTGCCGGTCCCATCGTGCCAGCCACTCAAGGATTCGCCCAGCCGTTTCCCGGCTGTGATCGAGCATGAAAAAGTGTTTTGCGTCGGGGTGGTGGTGCACGATTCGATTCGAGTGGCCCGGCTCCAGATAGAGAAACTGATCTCCAGGCACCGGGTCCTCGTCCGCCCAGATCACAAGTTGGGGGCGGGGATCGGCAAGACCTTTTTCAATGAGCGAATCGGATCGATGAGTCAGTTCGAAACCACGCATGACCTCGGTCAGACGTATCATGCCGCCGTCTTTTTTGGTATCCTCGTACAGGCTGGCGCATGAACTCCTTACTCACAAGCTCGTTGCGCGTTATTCCCAGTGATCGCATGGGGGAATTGTAATAGAAATTGCTTTTGCTGTGATCCACAGGTTTTCCCCTCACGGTGGTCCCAGAGACTGCCGTTTTCCACGATCTTCTTGATGTTTGGTCTCTCAATTAGTTCATATCATCTCCTTTTGAACGGGCCGACACGTGCGTAAGGTTCGGGCACGGTACTCTCGCGGCGTGAGCGCAAAGGCTTTTCTGAATTGCGTTGAGAAATAGTGAGCATTTGGGTAGCCCATTTCCGAAGCGATATGATGAATCGGTGCGGCCGTGTGCGAAAGAAGTGTCTGCGCCCGATGTAAGCGTTTCGTGTCATAGTATTTCATGGGGCTGAGATTGAAATGTTTTTTGAACAGACGATTACAAGTGCGTTTGCTCATTTGCGCATGCGACGCAATCTCATCCAGCTCAACCGGGCGATCGAGGTTTTCATCGATAAAGGATATGGCGGCATTCAAAGCGTTTGGGAAAACCGGCGCGGATGATTCGGATAGAATCAACATCAGCTCGAACAGTTGAGATGCCGCGTGGTCAATAAACCCCTCTTCTTTCTTCTGAAGCTGCACGTAGAGACTTTTCATGACGGCTACCGCGCGCTCAAAATTGGAGGGATACAGAATTCGATTTGGAAACAGCCCAAGAAATTCAGTGTTCTGCCGGGCAAGGGGTCCATCGAACACAACAAACCGCTTGTGCAGCACCTGTCCCGGAGCGGCTGTGAAACTCAGATTACTCCCCTTTTCGGAACCAACTACATGCCCGGCGCGCACCTGGTGAGTTTGATCGTCGAATGAAACGATACCCTCGCCGTGCGTAACCAGGTCGAATGCCCAGGTATCCGCATTTTTCCGCACGAGCCCTTCACCGGGAGCCCACCGGGAGAAACCGGCCGCAAGCACTCTGACCGGAAGATTTTTCTGGGATTCGGGAAACAGATGCGCCGCCATCCGTTCGGACATGGAATCGCGAGAAACCGTCCTCCCGCGGGAAAAAAAACGCAAAGAATGGGTATATTCGGTCATAATTTGGCAATATCTGAATTTTTTTTGACTACAATGCAGATTCCGAGATTTTCTCCAACACGAATAAATGTAGAGCGCATTGCAGATGCTTGCACACTTTTTTGTACCAACCATCTGCGGTACAATTGGCACAATATGATAGTATTGTGGCCCATCCGTGCGTGTCGGGCGATAGTACCCGACCCCTGTTTGTTTTATCCCTTATCGCCCCTTCGTGCTAATCAGGGAATCCGCATTATCACTGAGCCTGCTCTCCCATCGCGTAACCGAAGCAGAAGCATATTTTTCGCATAGTGGGAAACGTCAACCGCCGTTTCTCTATCGACAGCGGTGATTGTCTTGAGCGTTTTCCCCTGTGTGTTTACAAGATCAATTCGAGTTGTGCTTCCTGCCGTATAACCCGAGACTATCAGACGATTTTTCGATCGACGAACCCGAATCCGGCCGGCGCCGAGCGCCCTGGTATCAAGGGTTTTCTCGGTGCCGTCGTCGATCACCGCGATATCGGTTTCGAATCTATTATTTGTCTCGGAATGCTCTTCAATCACATTATCCGGGTCGACAACCACACCTATTCGAACAGGATCGGATAATAGCGATACCATATCGACACCGTCGGGGCCCGCATGAAGAGAAATCAACCGCATTCCTCCCGCCTGAATTCCCCCCGTAAGATCGTCGGACCAGCCGACCACCTCGTCGTCGATCATAAAATCAATCCGATGCTCCGTTTGGGAATCCGAAGCGGCGGTGCCGGAGTTTTTGACCGCGGCCATGAGGCATACCTGCTCTCCGACCCGGGGGTACTTCGGGTAGGTGTATATCCGAAGAACATGAAGGTCGGGTTTGGGTGTACCGTCTTCGATGGTAAAGCTATGAGAAAGAGGTAGATTGTCGGATGAACCGCCCATGCGGGCGACAACGGTCTGCGGAACCACTTCGTAGTGATCGGTTGATGAATTGAATTCGTAAAACGATTCGGCGGTAAGTGTGCAGGAGACCGTCTTTGTTTCACCGGCGGGAATAGTCGCCCGCTGAAATCCGGCAAGCTCCTTTTTCGGAGCCAAAGGTGTTCCACGGGACAAATACAGTTGAACGACCTCCTCGCCGTCCAGGTTTCCGGTATTTGTTACGTCGACAGAGATTATTATGCTGTCGCCCAATGAAGGGGCCGGTGGACTGAGATCCAGGTTTCCATATTCGAATGTCGTGTAGCTCAAGCCATATCCAAAGGGATACTGGGGCGTCAATTCCTTCTCGTCGAACCAACGATATCCGCATCCGTAATCATCGGTGAAGTCGTCGTTCCATTCGGGAAGCTGCGCATCGTTTACCGGCATTGTTACCGGAAGTCTTCCGGCGGGGTTGTAGTCTCCGAAAAGGACATCGGCTATCGCGTTACCGCCTTCCTGCCCCGGGTAGAAGGCATACAGGAGTCCGCGGATATCACCGATACAATGCTCGAGTGCGCACACTCCCCCGCTCTTGAGGACAACGATAACCTTTTCGTTTTCCTTTGCGAGTTCGGATATCAGATCCTGCTGAATCTGTGGAAGCTGCACGGTGCCGTTCTTGCGGTCTCCGCCTTTGCTGAACCCCTCACCTTCCATGTCTTCATCCAGCCCACCGACGAAAATGACGACATCGGCGGCTGCGGCCTTCTCACGGGCTTTCGCAAACCGCGAAGTATCCGTACCATTGATCTCACAACCTGCTTCGTAGTTGATTAAATCCGAATCAATCTTATTACGCAACCCGTCTCGTGGGCTAACACTATAAAAGGGCTTTACCGAACTGCTCCCGAACCCGTCGAGCTGTGCTTCATTCGCACTTGGCCCGATAAGTGCGATGCTTGGAGGATTGTTTTTGCTTAAAGGCAAAATCCCGTTTTCATTCTTCAGCAGAATGATCGTTTTCCGTCCCGCTTCCAGGGCAAGTTCCCGGTGCTCCGGCGTGTTTACCTTCGACTCATCGACGGTGGGAGGACTCTCCACCAGTCCGGAAAGCATCTTTACCTTCAGGACCCGTGCAACCGCCTGATCCAGCGTCTCCTGAGATACGGCGTTGGACGAGAGAAGATTGGGGAGTTGTTTCTCAAAACTACTCGATCCCATGCAAAGATCGGTTCCCGCTTCAATCGCCTCTTCGGCATCGTGGACGGCTCCCCAGTCGGACATTACGAAAAACGGGAACCCCCAGCGGTCGCGCAGAATGGTCTGAAGAAGATGCGGGCTGTGCGCGGCATGCACGCCGTTGAGCAGATTGTATGCATTCATCACACTCAAACACCCGGCATCCTGCACTGCTCTACGGAAACTCAGGCCGTAGTGGTCCATGAGCTGCTTGTCTGTAATCTCTATATCGCTGTCGTTGCGGTAATCCTGACGGTTCACGCCGTTGAAGTGCTTGACCGTGGCGATTGTCGGGGTAGATTGGATTCCGAGAATCACATATTTACCGGCTTCGGCGCAGAGATACGGATCTTCACCCCCCGTTTCGGCACTTCGTCCATTCCGCGGATCTCGGCACAAATCGACACAGGGCCCAAGCTGAACCGTTTTGGCATACGCCTGAAACTCGGTTCCCATTACTTTCCCGGTCCGGTAGATGAGATCCCGGTCCCAAGTGGCCGCCATTGCAATTCCAACGGGAAAACAGGTCGATTTACTCCGTCCTACCCCGTGGGGCCCGTCGTCCATGAAAAAACCCGGTATACCGAGGCGATCATTGTCGGCAGTAGTAAAGAAACCATCCTTGGATACCTGCTCAATCTTCTCATCGGTACTCATCAGAGCGATAAGGCTGTCGATCTTTTCTTCAAGGGTTTTTCCATTAACCGAGGATATACCGGCAAGTGCGGCAATAACGGTCACACATACGATTCTGCTTTTCACAGTGTCTCCTTTTGATCGGACCGACAGGTACGTAAGGTTCGAGGAAACGCAAAGGTTGGGAATACTCGACCTCGATTGGCAATATTTGAAACTTTTATGACAAATAGGAAGACTCGCCCTATTTTCCATATCCAGAACAATATAGGGCATCAATTGAGAAATTGCAGGGAATTTTGATTTCTTTTGGAATCTGATTGCGGCAATATATGATTACATTGGATTAAGTCTGTCGACCTCACCATAGAAAAAAACGCAAAGAACGGGTATGCTCGGGCATAATTGGCAATATCTGAAATATTTGTGACAAATTAGAAAACTTATTCCGCTTTCCTTATCCAGCACAACATAGCGAAACAATCGATAAATCGCATGAATTTCCATTTGGGTTAGGGCTTGCGCAAAAAGAACTTCACATTTTTCG
The DNA here is from genome assembly GCA_964346405.1 of uncultured Fibrobacterota bacterium. Classification (GTDB taxonomy): domain Bacteria; phylum Fibrobacterota; class Chitinivibrionia; order Chitinivibrionales; family CAYFVL01; genus CAYFVL01. The sequence continues at coordinate 532 of CAYFVL010000020.1, read as the reverse complement.
CTTGCTCTTGGTTGCGAATATCTTTGGTTCGACACGCTCACCACATCGCGTTGCATCTCTTGAGCATAGCGCCGTTGCTATGGCTCTGCGAGATGCGCCTCGATATCCACGAAAATGGCTGCGCGAGAAGATGCAAATTGTTTCTGCGCGAACCCTTAGTTAAATGATTCCCAAGTTCCGATAACGGGCCTTCCCCACGGCGTCGTGGTTTGTGACCTTTCGCTTTGCAGCGGATTCCGTGTAGTCACAGGATAGGCAGGTATCGATCCGAAATAAATTCCTGCCCGAACAAGGCAGGCCTGCATTATTTTTGCGGTTACTTCAGGATCAGGGATTTTGTCGTCGTCCGGTACCGATCCGGGTGGGCAGGGTGGTTTGATTAACCCAAGTTTCGCAACCAACTCACGGCATTCTGCGTAAGCCGGCGCGCGATTCATTTTAGAAAAATGCTCAAGGTATCTCCCCGGATACCCCTGAGCTTTTTCTAAGTCAATCTCGCACAACATCTTACGCATACTGCTCTACCCCTCGG
>CAYFVL010000019.1:0-35008 GCA_964346405.1 uncultured Fibrobacterota bacterium | reverse complement strand
GGGAACGAAAATCGCCTCGCCTAAATTCACGCCAATTGTCGGACACCACACTAGTATAATATCATCGCACCGCCGGGTGCGCAAGCACCATGCTCTCGAGTGAAAACCGACCCCGGTCACTTGTGGGGCACGGAAGCGATTACCTTTGACGAATTCCGGCAATCAAAGAAGTGGTGGATCGACCTGCAACGAAGGAGACAGTTTTTACAACCCCTCCGTATTTTTCTACAATGGGTCTTTCGATGATATCAGTGCCGTAATCGCCGCCTTTGACATGGACATCCGGCTTTAGAATCGAAAGAAAAGCGCGTGGGTCCTCTTCTTCGAAGATGAAGGCAAAATCTACCGCTCGCAGGGCCCCCACGATGGCAACCCGGTCGATTTGGGACTGTACGGGACGCCGCGGTCCTTTCAACTTTGATACAACTGAATCGCTGTTCACTCCCACGGCAAGAATATCTCCCAGGGCCGCGGCCTCGGTAAGGTATGCAACATGCCCGGCATGAAGGATATCGAAACATCCATTTGTGGTAACGAGTGTTTTGCCTTGTTTTCGAAGGTGAGAAATGCTTTCAGCAATTCCCTCGGGATCCGAGCACACCGTTTTACGAACTGATTTCACTAGTTAACTCCCAGCCTTGCATAAAAATACTTTTTTGTGCGTAAGGAGCCCAAAGTAATGCATCGATATCCGTCACATGTGTACTTGGCCGGGATTTCACCCATGTCCTCGGATGCGGTTGAGGTCACTGTTCGGGCGTGCCGGGAACAGTTTCCATTTTTCGCACTATACGGCAGATCTGAGAGGGAGAAATTCCGGTTTTCGCCGCGATTTTCCGCTTTGAGACTCCGGAATGCCACATCTCCAGTATCGAAAGATTCCGCTCAGTTCTGTCGTCCGCAGCCTTCGGGATACCGTAACGTTTCCTCAACTGATGGATAGCCTGACGCGACACCCCGTAAAGACGAGCTATCGATTCGTCGGTGCGGTATTTCCGGCGAAGCTTCAGAAGTTGATTCTTGCTGATTCGTGCCATTATCCGTTTCCTCACACACTGCCAAAATAGTAGGATAATTTCAAATCGGCAAGAAAATACGGAAAAAACAGGACACATACCAGGAACTTCCCCGCAGTGGGGGGGCGGCAGGCAGGACAGGAGGATCGAGTAAATAAACGGATTCGCGAAATTTGATTCGTCCGCCGGGACAATTCGCCCGAAAGGCCTGACCCGACTTCGACAGTCGAGATCGTGCAACAGCTTACGCAGAATACCGTGAGTCGATTGTCGAAGTCGGGCTGAGAAAGCACGGACACAAATACGAGGAGCCGGCAGGGAAAATGGCACGGCCATAGGGATTCGAACCCCAAACCTCCTGATCCGTAGTCAGGTGCTCTATCCAATTGAGCTATGGCCGCACAAAACAACTGCGTCGTATTCCGACTATGATCCGTTGAAGTCATCATACCCGGCAGTTTTACCAAGATATGGAAAAATAGTATCTCTGCACATCCATGGTCAATACCGACAAGCGATCACCCTTTTCTCACAATTCTGACTTTCTCCGCTTCAACCCGTAAAAATCCGGCGGAGACCATATGCTTCATTATTGACATTGAGCCCCGGCTAGAGTATCATCTCAAAGGGTTACCGGACGCTTTTTTCGACGAGTTCACGGTCTGGTTAACCCAAAATAAATCAGCGATGTAAGGAGTCGTCACGAAATAACCTCTCCATCTCGCTTGATCTCAGTCGGGCTTCGCTCGGCGAACACAGATTCCTCGATTCACAACACCGCCAAACACGGAAAGAACAAATTTTCACATCTGAAATAAATAGAATTCGGAAGGGGTACATGGGCAACTATTCAACAACCGGTCAAGTAGCACGTCGGCTCCGAATTTCGGTCTCGAGTCTCAAGCGTTGGCTTGGAGAGCCGGATATTAACATCGCAGATCGCAGAAACTGCAACGGATGGCGGCTCTTCAGCGAAGAAGACGTACAAATCCTGAGGGATTATAAACGAAAGACCAGAAAAAAGGGTAAGCGTTTTACAGACACAACGCTCGTCCCGGTGGTCCTTTCGAATGGTAACGGGAAACAGTCCTGAACGAGATTTTGTGTATGATAATTCGACACAATTTCGGCAATTTGGTAATGACGACCCTACTGGTGACATACTCGCCTGCGATTTCGGCCGCGGAAACCGTCCGACGCGGACGTGCCGAAGCAGTCCCCGGCGTATACGCATCGAACGTGCCGGGAAGCGGGAATATCTGCACCTATTTTAACTTCGAAAGTGGAGTGAACAAACAAGCTCTTACTTCTCGAGCGAACCTGGGAGCAGGTATCGGCCTGGCGGAAATCATGTGCCTGCATGCACAAGGTTCCATACTCAATTTTCGCTCACTCGGTCCGCTGGAGGTTCATCTGCGCATGACCACACCGGGAAATGACAACCTTCGATTCTTCGGCCTCGGAGTATCCGCGGACCTGTACCTCTCAACAACTCCCGATACATTCGCCGTTGGGGCTTCGGAGGACAAACCGATCTACAGCCCATTTCTTCTTCCCTCACTTACAGTGGACTTGGATTGGCCCGCATTGAACAAGAAGCTACCACTGAAAACATACCTGGGGTTTTCGCTTCTCGATGATGCGCAACTCTATCATGAATACTCCCAACTGACATTCCGTGCCGCCGCGGAATGGAAAGGATACCAACATAGTCTCTACTGTTCCGCGCATACGGCGTTTTTCCGTCGGCGAACACTTCAAGGCGTCCGTGGAGACACCGGATACAAACAGATGTATGTAATGATACAGCCGGGGGGGCGATACCGGTTTTTCGGCAAATACAGCCTTCTCGGAACCGTTGGTTTTACGATCTACAAGAGAATTCGAGATGATTTTCGGCCTTCTCCACCCATTGCGTCCGCTTCCATAACTATTGAGGCTCCCTTGATTTTCCGAGAGACAAATGCGGAGGCTATTCGGACACTTGTTTTTCTCGAACGCACGGAAAAAGAGGAAGGAACCGGCTATGCGGGGCTTTCCGGCGGGGACAGTACGATGATGAAGCAACTGCAGCCCTCGTTCAATTATCTCGAGAAAGAAAAAGAGAGCTTCGACTATACGGAAGAGGAACAGAAACTTCATGAAAAACGTAAGGCCATTCGAGACAAGGTAAGGGAAATCGAAAACCTGCTCAGAGAAACAGATTAACGGATGCATCGATACTCAGCGTACCGGCTTTTTCACTCATGTAGAAGTGTACCTTTGCGGGCATACTTCCAACGGCTTACGCTATCCATTCTGTTAATTTCGGTAATCAGCGTATTGGGCCGGAGCCATTCCAACACACTGTACAACCGTAATCGTGCCGAGCAGTTCAGTCAGTACCTCGGGGCCAATACCGCTGGACGAGGAAACATCTGGATATCTCTCAGCGGCGAAGCTCATGTCTGGGATAATCCGATGGAGCCGTCGTCCGATAATTCGCGGACGCCGCCTCTGTTTGAAGGTAATCTCAGGGGATTTCCCGCAATCTACGCGGAAATGGGTATCCTCGGTTTCGCCATGATCTACGCCCGGGCACGCCTGCTCACCTGGGGCTGGAAGTCCGGACCGGTCTTGGCCGGTACGCGCCTGACGGTTCCAAACAACGGCGATCTTCGACTTCACGGACCCGGACTTGATATCAGATATCTGCATCACTTTACCAATACTCACCCCACAATCGCGGGATATGTCGGATTCATGCCGGACGGAATCGTCGCCAAAGGGGGCTCGGTACAGCTTTCGGCACTGTATGAAACCGACCTTTTGGCAAAATGGAGTTACATCCCGATAAAACTCGGCGGTAACATTGGGTTTCGCCTGCCCCTTGCTCGCGAGTACCGCGATTTCAATCAATATCTTGTTCGTGCCGCCGCGGGCTATGTCGGACGATCTCTCGATTTTTATCTCGAGTATTCATACGACGGCTTTTTCAATACTTCAATCGCCCCCCGATTGATGAAAAACAAGGGTGGCGGTGGGGAATTCTTCTGGATCGCCTTTTCCGAAAATCCAATGTACCTGACGCCGGGCGGACGATTCCGCTATCCGAACGGGATTCTCCTTCATGCCTCCATTCCGATCCTCTTGAGCACCAACTGGGGATCAACAAAAAAACGCGGTCCGGTCGACCTGGAATCCTACCCCGAGGAGCGCCCTGGGGAAGGAACGGGAGTCGGCAGTATTCACGGATTCGATCCCTGGTATGCCAAGTGGCGAATTGTGCTCTCGGTTACCATTCCCCTGCGTTATCGACACACCGCCGCGGAGATGAGACGCTCCTTTCTCCTGCAGAAAAACCGGAAAAGGAATCCGACATTCGATCTCGAAGAACGATTGTCCGATCCCCCGGTTGAGGCGGAAGACGAAAGCGAATCCGATGCACGGCGTCGCCTGGAGAAAATCCGGAAACACCGCGAATCAGTGAAGATAGAAAGCAGATCACCCAGCGATGAATAGCCACGTCGTCAGAGAATCCCGCGCAATAATCCGGCGACGAATGGTCCCCGGGGTTATTATGCTTTATCTCCTTTCGGTCTCTTCGGTAGCCTATGCGAAAGACGGTGAATGGAGGAAGCGGGAACTTCTTGTCGGAAGGTTAAGTGGTGAACTTTATAAAATGGAAATCCTTCAGAATGAACTGTCGAGTATTGACGACATCCTGGGGGATCTTCGTAATCTGGTATTATTTCCAGAACCGATCACCCGGCTAGCCGAAAGTACCGTGGTCGTTTTCGATCGCGAAATCGAACTCCTGCGGAAAAAACACAACCAACTCGGAGGAGACGTTACTCGTCTCGAGCCGCCACTTGTTGATGCACTCCAAATCCTTCGAGAAATGGTTGTCGGGCAACCCGTCGATGAAATGTTTGAGGTTCTCGAAGAAGGAGATCTGGAACGCATAAAGCACATGATGCGCATTAAGCATGAGATCGATACCCTTTACCAGGAAACCGATTCGTTGCTGGATTGGGTTGGAACTGAAATGGGATTGCCCAATGAAAAACATGATCAGCCAAGGGACGATCTTGATGCTTTTGTAGAGGTTATCCGCGCCGGGCTCGGGAAAAGAAGTGAACCGATGTTTCGCGAAACAGCTCGTCTGGTGGATTCTCTCGTGGGCCGAGCCTCCCCCACTCAAATCGATCGAATGTTTCGCGTAGAAATCGCAAGACTGGAAAAAACCGTCACGTCCTGGAAAACGAGTATTGTCAAGCGCAAGTTGGAGACGCTTAAAAAGCGGTATTCGGGGAGAATCGCGGATAAACGCCTTCACCGCTTACTTGCACGACTCTATTTTGCGGTATGTGATTACCGTTCCGCTTTGAACAGCGCACAACGGCTCCCGGCCGACCCGGAATATGATTCTTTACGCGCAAACTACCTGCTCCAAAGCCGCTATGCGCTCAGTGAACATCAGGCAATCTGGGACTGGGCGCTTACCTTTGACTTTTCCAATCTTGACGGAAAGGACCGCAACCTTGCTCTCTGGCTTACAATCGAAAGCGGAATAGCACTTGGCAGAGAATACGACTACAGCCGCCTGGCGGACGGCATGGTGAAAAACGCGTCGTACAACGTACACTTGCTTCATGCATTCTCCCGTACGTATTCGGTCCGCGGCGATTATCGAACGGCGCTGTCCATTCTAAAGAGTGCCAAACGATTGCCTGCCATAAGTCCGCGAGACGGGGGCGCTCTTCGACAAATACAATTAACCACCGCTCAGGTTTACTTTGAAACAGGCGAGGTCGAAGCAGCCCTGAAAGCTTTCTTTGAGTTGCTTGATAGTCCCGACCATTTCGCGAATGCTCTCTACGGCATCGCCTGGTGCTACATACGTCTCGGTATGTACCGCAAGGCAGAGACCACTTTGCGTAAACTGATATCTCAAAACCCCAACTCTCCTCTTGCGGCTGACGCCATTCTCATTACCGCACGACGATATGTGAACAAAGCTGAATACGAGTGGAACCGTTTCACTCACCTGCATAGTGAACGGGATAGATTGCAAAACACCCTTCGCCGGATTGAAAACCACAGGAGCACCCACACCTCCCGGGACTCCACGTTCGCTCTTGATTCGGCGTCTGCCGAGATTTCAGGTATGCTCGAGAGGCTTGAAAGGGAATCTTTCCCGTCCTACTCCGACATTGCCGAGCTGTATCAGAAGTCGGTGCGCCTCTGTGACCTCGCGGGTCGACATTATGAAACCGGAACATTTCAGGAAACCAATTTTTCACGAAAACGTGAAAAATTACTTCACAAACTGGATTCCGTGCTGGCGGCGGTAAACTCGGATTATCCCCCCTCCGTCAGTACGACTCAGCAGACAAATTCGGCTCGAATTCGGGAAATCAAAGATCTCGTTCATCGGAGCGTGGTCTTGAAATCGGAAATACTCTTGTCTCAGTTCCGATGGGAGCGGGGGTACATAAACTGGAGCAAGTTACAGGTCCGCAAGAAATTGCCAACGAGGGCTGATAAGGGAACGGAATACTCCCAGAACCGGAGGATTGCCCTGGAAGCCCGTCTGGATTCTCTTGCCGTTTACGGTGACTCACTTGCGCGCAGATGGTCGGATACACTTACTACTCTATTCTCCGGATTACTCAAGACGAAACTCACCTCCGAAGATGAGGCATACCTCCTGTATCATCTCGGAGAATTCATTTACGACCGTGAAAATGCGCGATTCTCCGAAGAATTTGCCGCATATGAGTCGGAACTGGATCGCTACGTCGACTCCGTTGATTCCTCACCTCCCACTCCCCCCAAACTTACCCATCCCGAAAGCATGGCTTTCTACCAACGAATATTGAATTCTTTTCCACAAAGCAGTACGGTTCCCGCCGCAATGTACAGCCTTGCCTGGTGTCACAGCGATATAGGAAATTACGACAGCGCGGCGATTCTGATGAAGTCCCTGGCGTCCCGCTTCACCGAATCCGAATATGCACCGCAGGCTCATTTGTTCGCGGGAGAATACCATTTCGACGCCGCCCAACTTGATTCGGCCAGGCAGGCTTATCGAGAAGTCCTCGACTATCCGGAAAGCGAATGGTTTGATGAAGCCCTCTACAAACTTGCGTGGACCCAGTACCGACTCTCCAATCCTGATAAGGCAATAAGCACTTTTCTGGCACTTGTCGATCTCGGCGAGGACATCGGAGCCCAGAGCGGCCTTCTCGAGAGAGAGGCGATGGATTATGTTGCAATAAGCTTCAGTGAACTTGACATTTCAGGTGAAAAAGGACTGGAAAGGGCAACCGCATTCGTACAAAAGTTGCGAGACGTCGACAGAAGTACCGCAATTCTGTATCGACTCGCATCCGTATACGTTGAGCAGGGCCGCTACGATGCCGCGCGTAAGGCTTTCCATAGCTTACTGTCATTGTACCCCAACTACAAAGAAAATTACCTCGTTGAACGAGAGCTGATTCAGCTCCGTGAACGGGAACTTCCTCTGGATTCGATGGCCGAACTGAAGACGGAATATTTCACACGTTATAATAGAAAATCAGACTGGGCATCCAGGCAGTCGGACTCGGTAGCCGCCCTGGCCGACAGCCTTGTAGCCCATGCCCTGTATGATGCAGGTATCGCTCTGCATCAGCTCACTCTTCAGCAGCCGTCAAATGCAGACTATTCAGCGGCCGCGAATGCATACAAGAGGTTCATCGAGTTCTACCCACAGCACCCGAAAACAAATGAATGCCACTACAATTATGCGGAAATACTGTTCTCGACCGGGGCCTTCCAAAAGGCCGCCCGGGAGTATATGGAGGTGTCTCAACGGTACCCGGAAAGTAAATATCGAGAAACCGCGGCGTGGAATGCGATTGTTGCCTCGCGAAATCTGCTCGAATCTCAGGAGGACGACAATTGAGTTTCGGGATCCGCATCATAGCGGCTTTTGCGCTACTCGGTTCGACCGGATGCATTCCGATCGGGCGTTTTGCCGTACCGCGGAATACTCAAGATACTGTCGTGACGAAAACAATTCACAATATGACTGTCAGAGACTCGGCCCGGAACGCACCCGGACCAATCGATAGTAACCATACTCTGACTCCCGCGGCCGAACTCATGGTCGAGGCCTGCCGTAACTACCTCATGGTCAACCCTGAAAGCCCGAAGGTTCCCGAGGTACTCTCCATGCTTGGATCGGCTTACTATACAGAGAAATTCTTTTCTTCGGCGCGTGAGGTATACCAGCAAATAGTCGAGCGGCATCCCGAACACCATCTGGCCGATAAAGCCGTTGAGCTTACCGCACAATCGTTCTATGAAGAGGAAGATTTCGATTCGGCGCAAATCTGGTATCGAAAACTCCGAGATCGGTCGGCCGACGGTATCGACCGGGAAGAAGCAACCGCTCGCATAGCCGAATCCATTTTCCGCATGGCCGAACTCCATGAGAAAAGTGACCGATTCGGTGACGCCGCAAGTGAATATGAGCGTGTCTCACTTGAGTTTCCAGATTCCAGAATTGCCGACATCTCTCTGCTTAACGCAGGGCTCTGTTACGAAAAGGCTGAAGACTGGTCTCGCGCGGTCCTTGCTTATCAACGTCTTGCAAGCCGATATCCGACCTCAAAACACGCCCCGAAAGGGGTTTTTCGCACGGCAAAATCATTGGAGCACATGGGGAAATGGGAACAGGCGGCACAAACCTGCCTTCGACTGGTAGCGGAATACCCATCAGCACCAATGGTGGCCGCGGCGCTATACAATGCGGGATACTGTTTCGAGGAAGGACATCGACCGGCCGAAGCCGCGGCGGTGTACGAGAAACTCGCAACGGCATTCCCGGAAAATCCCGACGCCGCCGATGTACTGTTCAGAGCCGGTGAACTCTATGGAGAACTCAAAAAATGGACAGCCGTCACACGGGTCAACAAACAATTTGCCGCAAGGTATGGTAAGGACGCCAGTCGAGCAGTGCAAGCCGTATGCATGGTTGGCATTGCGTTTTACATGCAGGAAAAGGAGCAGGAAGCCCTGGCCGAACTTCGAGAAGCCGTGGAGGTTTACTCCCGTCTTGAAGACCCGAGTACGACCAATTCATTCTATGCCGCGAAAGCGCAATTCACCATTGCCGAAATTTTCCACGAACGCTCCAACTCGGTCGAACTGAAGCAACCGCAGTCGGTGTATTCCCGGTTACTCCGCAAGAAATCAGACTTGCTCCATGAAGCCGTCGAGGCGTATTCACGGGTAGTCGAGTTCTCGGTTTCGGAATGGACTACCAGAAGTATCTACAAGATTGGGGTTGCCTATGAAGACTTTGGACTGGGTGTGTTTCGGCAGGAACGTCCAAACGGGCTAAACATCGAAAAGCGGGCGGCACTCGAGCTGGGGATCGCAAAAGCCGTCGATCAGTATTTCATAGAGAAGGCTCTTCACTACCATGAACAAAACATCAAACTTGCAATCCGTGAAGAAATTGAAAATGACTACGTTCTGGGTTCACAAAAAAAACTCACCTATCTGCCATATATGGCCGGGTCCAACTATCTGTCACTGGTGGATATGGTCTACGGAACGGAACCTCCCACGTCAATCGGGGGAGAATTTGCACTCATTGCCAAAAAGCTCGAAACGCTTCAACAAATCGCGCCCTTTCAGGAACGAGCTATAGAGCTGTTTATGAAAGGACTCCAACTGGGTTCGATGTACCGGCAAATCGATGACTTTTACGAAAAATGCGGATCTCTGATCACAAAGACATCCCACATGGTTGGCGATATCTATTCCGCGGTAGTCTCCATCGCCCGAGAAGCTCCAATGCCGGATCAATTCGACGCTTACGAGCGTTTTGTGTATAAAACGAAACTGCTGAAACAGATTGAACAGTACGAGGAAAACGCCGTAACCGCTTATATCAAAACGGCGCGTATCGCCGAGGCATACGAAATAAAGGATAAGTTTGTCGTTGCGGCCGGGGAGCGGATTGCTCGAACGCTGTTCGAACGTGGCCGCTGCTATGATCTTCTTTTTCTCACTGCGTTTCACGCACCTCCTTTCCCGGGCGAATCTTCTGAGTTGGAGAAGGAAGAATACCGGGCGCGCTTTGAGGAAATCGGTTTACGATTCCAGGACCAGGCGGTCGCCCATTACGAGTCCATACTTGAATATGCCGAAGAAGGTCTGGCCGAGGGATCATACGTGACTCATGCGTATGTACGGTTGTACCAAATTGCTCCGGAGCACTATGGAAGGAAAATCGAGAAAACCGTGCGAAAGACAATTACTCCCGGGAACAGATGGCGTATTTCAACGGATACGACCGATGGCTGGCGGGAACTTTCCTATACTGATACCGCCTGGAGTGCTCCGGGTGATTTCCCCACGGGAGACGATTCACTTTTTCCTGCCGAAGCGTTTGGGGCCGACAGCAACCAGACTCTATTCGTTCGCCGGAGTTTCTTTGTACCCGAACAGCCTCTGGAAGCAAAGTTACACATTCGGGCTACCGGCCGAATCAGTATATCCATGAATGAGAAGTCTGTTGCGGAACAGGATGTATCTCCCGATACGATGTACACCTTACCCCTCGTTCGGGGGCTTCGCATTGGGGAGAACATTCTGGCGCTGTCGGTTGCGAAGAATTCCTCGGGCCGTCCAACGGGGATATACCCGGTCGTTGATTTCAGCATTCAGTCGTACGAACACCTTGCTCAACCGCCGGGATACGAGGAACCGTTCGCCCGGGAAGACGTGGCATTCGGGACCTATACGTTTCCGGAAATAGCGAATTTCGAACTACCTGAACGCACCGAACCCGCCATTGAACAGGGAGAGATAGATGAATCCGATTAAAGCTTTTTTATCGGTAGCAGTTCTGGCGACTGCCGTACTCTCGCAAAACGGAGCAGAGAAAACGGCTGATGGCGGTGGAGGATTCCGGATCGATGAGCCGGGGACCATAACTTTTACAGTTGCCATGAAAATCGAAGGCAAAATCGACAAGCCTCAGGTCATGATTTTTCTCCCCAAGGAAAAACGATACTATCGAAAGATCACTTTTTCGCACTCATTCCACAAAGAGATAATGAGCCCATTTCCATTCACACCGGAACCGGATTAGTCGCCAGGGAGTCGTCCCCCGGCAAGCCGGAGAAATGCATCCCGATCCGTTGACCCTCCCATTGGGCGATGATACAATATAGGGGAATACCTGACGGGATACAAGGCAGGGAAAATGCACGGTACGGTACGGGCACACGGTCGCCGGCAATTCAGGATGATGTGAGGGGCGGCGAACAATTCCGATACCATTCTTCCAGAGCAAATTACAGGAGGATAAATGCAGGAAGTAGCAAAGTTTTTTCAAGAGGGCGGTGCATGGATGTATGTGCTGGCGGGCGTATCGGCATTCGCGCTTGCGGTCACGATCGAACGTTTCTTCTACTATTATGTTCATTGCCGAACCAACGCAAAAGCTCTATTGACACAACTGACTCGGATGGTTCGCGCAGGCGAGCTGGAGAAGGCACGCAAACTGTGTACTCGTATGCGCTCCCCTTTGCCGGCCATTCTGGAATCCGCTCTGTGGCATTTCATGCAGCAAGAGTCCGATCAGGAGATACAAAATGCAACTGATGAGGTCGGGCTTCGCGAATTACCCAGGATCCAACGAAGAACCCACTATCTTTCGCTGTTCGCGAACATTGCGACTCTCATGGGTCTTCTCGGTACAATCTTTGGACTTCAACAGGCATTCGGAGCCCTGGCAACCGCCGATCCATCACAGAAGGCTTCAGTGCTGGCAAAGGGTATCGCAATGGCAATGAACACGACCGCGATGGGCCTGATGGTGGCTATCCCGTGTATGATATCCTTTTCCTTTCTCGGCGCAAAGGCCAATGTAATCATTGAAGAGATTGACGAGAGTTCGGTCAGGTTCCTCAATTTCCTTTTTTCACTCCGACGAAGATAACACAACTATTCAGCCGGTATCCATGAACGACGACAAAAAAATAGATTCGGCATTCCCGACCATGAAGCGCTGCAAGAAATCCACTTCGCAAGAGGTGGATATGATTGATCTTGACGTGACTCCAGTCATGAACCTCTTCATGGTTTTGATACCATTTCTGGTATCCATGGCTGTTTTTACGCAACTGGCAATCGTCGACTTCTCCCTACCCCCTTCACAATCGGAATCCGGCGCCGCACAGGGGGAAACCAGGGAACTGGACATATCGATTGTCATCACTCAGAAAGGATTTCGCATTGTAGGTACGGGGAAGAAACTTGACTTGGTGCCTACTCGAGAAGGCGCCTATCAATATGAATCGCTCCGTGTGCTTCTTAAGGAAATCAAATTTCAATACCCCTCACAGAGAAGCGTCGTTCTGGTAATGGATGGAGACGTTCTCTACGATGATATGATCAGATTTATGGACGTCTGCAGAGAGTCCCAGTTTCCCGATATCGGACTCTCAGGGGAGATCGGATGAAATTAAAGGCAAAACACAAGACCAGTCGAGGCGTTCCCGTGCTGAAGATCATCGGCGAGATCAGTGGAAAAGAAGCGCCCTTGCTTTCCAAAAAAATCGACCAGCTCCAAAAATCGAAAAGTACGGTCCTGGTGATTGATTTAAGCGAGACGATTTTCATCGACAGCTACGGTCTCGGTGTATTCGTATATGCCTGGAAAAACCTCGAAAAGCGGGGCTGCAAATTAGTATTCATGAATCCACACGAAGCGGTGCGTTCGATTTTCTCGGGAACTCATCTCGATTCCGTATTCCGAATTATAGACTCACTTGAGGAACTATGAGCTTTCCCGTATCGAAGAGTAACAGAAAACGGCTTAGAAAGACCGACGCCGGAAACGTCAAGGGGTTTCGTCCCCAGTTAACGTCTCTTGTGGACGTAATGACCATTCTATTGATTTACCTTTTAAAGAGCTTCTCCTCCGAGGGAGAAATCATCACCGTGTCCCAAGACCTTCAGTTGCCTGAGTCCTCCGCACGGAAGAGTCCCGAGCTGACGGTCACACTCATGGTAAACAATGAATTCCTGATGGCCGAGGACGAACATATCGCGTCTGTACAAGCTATTCTCGCTACCGATGATCTGACGATTGCACCATTGGAAGACTGGTTACAACGTCGTCGAGAAATGACGGAGAAAATCGAGAAGTATTCCAACGACACTAAATTTACCGGCGACATAACCATACAAGGAGACCGAAGGATAAAGTTCAGATTACTGAAGAAGATAATGTATACCTGCGGACGCCAGGGTTATAACAACTTCTCGCTCGCGGTCCGAAAAAGGGAGGGATAGCTACGTGAGCGAAGACGGAATCGTGATGATGAATACCTCCTCGAGTGGTCCCGAAAGAGCCGCACTCCGTGCCGCCCGGGGAAAATTCTGGGACGGGACCGATCTGCGATTCCTTGTTGTGATACTGCTTTCTCTACTGCTACATGGCCTGGGAGCCGGGTGGCTCCATACTACGAAAGTGGAAAAGCAAAAGGTAGTCGTCCTTGAAAAGATGCCGGAACGATTTGCGAAGCTGATAATTGAAAAACCGATCCCTAAAGAAAAAGAGCGGGTTTCTCAGTCAATAAAGAGCAGCGAGAAAGTCAAAGATGTCAAGTCTACGGGCGCAGGGAAAACCGAGGCTTCGACGTCATCCGGTATGGTCGATGCCGCTGAAGCCAAAAGCCGGGTTGCAGCCCGGACGGCACGGGTCGAGAAAAAAATTCGCACCGTTGGGGTACTGGGCATGCTTACCGGCGCCGGATCTACGGCAAAAGGTCCGGCGGTTGTAGATGTCCTCGGTGGCGCGGACAGAACGAAGGAACGTAACACCGATCTCGATGCCGCATTGGAAATAATGAGTGGTTTGAAAAAGGCCGGAGATGTCGACGTGCTCAGTCACAAACTCGTCAAGTCAAAAGATGTTGAAATAGCAAACACGGAAACCATTGATGACCTGATGGCCGGTATTGGCGGTCCCGGGCCATTGGATATAGAAAAACGAGGCAATTTTGTCATTCAACGGCCTCAAAGTGTCGAAGGAGCGGGAGCTACCAGCGCAAAGCGTGATAACGGCGTAATCAGTAAGGTAGTCGCCTCTCATAAGACCAGCATAAGAATGAGCTATGAAAAATATCTGAAGCGTAATCCGCGACTGAGCGGGAAGCTGACGATCCGGTTCACTATTTCGGCCGACGGGCGTGTGATCAAAGTCCAGGTCCTCGAGAATACAACCGGCAATGACAACCTGGCCGGCGATATTACACGTAAGATACGAATGTGGCGGTTCGAACCGGTCCCCGAGGGGGTTACCACCGTAACATATCCATTCGTGTTTCAACCGGCCTGAACCTAACGGGGCATTTCGAGTCTCGAGCCGATATGTCCGCGGCGAAAACCAGAAATATGAAAACATCGACTTTACTGCCAATACTCGCTATATTCGTGATTTCGATCCAATCACCTCCTTTCGCGGCAGTCATAAACGAAAGTGATGTTCTGGAGATCCGGGTACAGTCCCATGAGGAATTCTCGGGGCGATATACCGTCTCTGAGAATGGAACGATCGAGTATCCTCTCATTGCCGATGAAAACATCATTGGGCTAACGACTTCGGAATTGATGGTTGAGCTGACTTATCGATTGGCAAGGCACATCGAAAATCCTTTGGTAATTGTCACACCGGTAGACAAGCCGGAAATCATGGTCACCGTTCTCGGGCAGGTCACCAATCCCGGACCGGTTGTCACCTACCTGGGCGCATCGGTTCAGGAGGTCATTCAACTTGCAGGCGGTCCCTCGGAATGGGCCGATATCGAAAAAGTCAAGATTCAGCACGCGGGACAGACCGATGGAGAGGCTGAATACTTCAATCTGCGCAACTTCATGAAAACAGGGTCACTTGACGAAATGCCTAGTCTGGGTCCGGACGATATTGTGGTCTTACTGTCCGAGGAACGTAATCGAAAGGTGAAGGTCATTGGAGCGGTCAATAAGCCGGGATTCTTCACTTTAGAAGAAAATGTAAATGTTTTTGAGCTAATTTATCTGGCGGGCGGCCCGAGCGAAAAGGCCGATCTCTCCCGTGTCCGACGTTTTTTCAAAAACGAAGAAAAAACTTTGGAAGAAGTGATCGATATCCAGAAATTTCTTGACGATGGAAACATGGACAAAATCCCAACCGTTCATGAGGGTGAAGTAATCATAGTGTACTCCCGTTGGTTCGATTGGACAAAACTATTGGCAATCATGAACAATGTATTGCTCTTCATTGTAACCATCCAGAGCCTTCGAGGAGCAATCAACTAGTGGAATACACTACTAACGACATGTCCCGGCGATTTGAGCACGGCGCCAAATTGCGAGAGTATTTCGACGTAATACTGAGACGCAAGTGGCTGATTCTGATTCTGGGTGCATCAGTCCTGTCGTCGACTGTTTTCTATGTGAATCGCCTTCCCGACGTGTACGAATCATTTTCCGTTCTTGTCGTTGAGGAGCCAACCGCGGTGTTGAGCCAGACGTTCGGGTATCGTACCACCGGACGCTCCTTGAGTTTCTATGAAGGGATCATCAACAGCAGGACATTTGTCGAAACGCTTATCGACAGTATCGGGGCAGAACTGCTCCATTCGGCGCTGCCTAAATTGTCACGCGAGGAAATCGCGGCTTATGTACGCACCAATTTGTCTTTACGGAAAACAAACTACGCTTCGTTCCTGCAATTGACGGCTCGTGCACCGACCCGCGAGCTTGCGTATTTCATCGCAAGCACTTCCACCGAACATTTTCAGAGACGTTGTCGAGAGGTCGAAAGCGAAGAATCACGTCGAACAATGGTAGAAATTGACAAACAGCTCGACCTGACCCGTGCGAAGCTGGAGGCGGCGGAACGTGAATACCGCACCTTTAAGGAAAACGCTGGCGATTTACTTGAGGGGACTCCTACCGAACTCAAGACACTCCAGGAAGCATATGCCCGGGATCTGGCGCAATCGGGTCTGAAAGAAGCCGACCTCACAGCCGAAAAAGCGCAACTGCGAAAGCTGGAATCGCGGGTTGCGCCGAGCGGGGACAAACGTTCACCGGAAGCGCTTCGCCTGAGGCGCAAGCTCAACGACCTTGAGAAAGAACGGCTTCGGCTTGAAAACCTGGGAATACGATTTTCGGGTGTTTCCACAATCGACCGCCAGATCAGTGAAATTGAAAAAGAACTTCTCCGCCATAAAGAAACCGCCAATACCAAAATTGCGGATCCCGGAGAAGTCCGTCAATGGCAAGAGCTTCGCAGGTCGGTGGTAACAAAGGAACAGGATCTGGCCCTGTTCAGACGACGTCTTGATTCGTACAAAAAGGCTATTTCGGAATACAAAAGCGATAACCCCAATATGCTTTCTCAGTCACTGGAAATGCTTCGGCTGAAGCGCTCAAAAGAAGTCTTTGAAAACATCTACGAGGTCCTTCTCAAACGAGCTGAGGAAGAGCGACTGAGGAGCGCCGCCAGTGGGGCGGGGATAAAAGTTGTCGATATCGCACAGGTGCCGCGGGGGCCTATCTCGAAAAACGAGACTCGATATTACATTTTCGGAATAATCCTCGGACTCGGTCTGGGGCTTGGGGCCGCATTTCTTATTGAACTCAACGACACCTCTATCAAGTCAACCGAGGACATCGAGAAGGCGACCGGAATGCCGGTGCTGGGAACAATTCCGCATATTGCGCACAGCAAGAAGGAAGGCATGACCATCCGCCGGAATGCAAACGACTCTCAAAAGAAATCGGTAAAGACACAGTATCCACGACGGCTCCAGAATTTTTCCGGCGACGATTCCATTTCCTCCGAGGCGTACCGTTCGTTGCGAACCAATCTAATGTTTGTGAGTCCGGATGATCCGGCGCGATGCGTTGCATTCACCTCGGCCGGTCCGGGAGAGGGAAAGTCTTTGACGGTGGCCAATTTGGCAATGGCATACGCTCAGACGGGACGGAAAACCCTCCTGGTCGAAACAGACATACGGCGACCAGTGGTTCATCATCTTTTTGGGCTGTCCCGTGAACCGGGCCTCACCGACCTCTTCACCGACGAGTCTCCGGACTACGATACTATCATTCGCCCCTCCTCGTGGGACAATCTCTTTGTCGTGTCCGCGGGGATGTTCACTCCCAACCCCGCCGAACTCATCGGTTCCCAGAAGATGGGACAACATATCGAGTACTTTCGATCGAATTTCGACATGGTATTTTTCGATACCCCGCCGGTACTGGCAGTCACCGATGCCGCGCTTCTGGGGAACAAAACAGACGGCGTGGTTCTGGTTGTCCGCTCAAACCATACCGCACGCGAACCTGTAAGCAGAGCTACGTCCACTCTCAGGAATGTCGGCATCAAGACACTTGGAGCGGTTCTCAACGACATTGACCTTAATCATGGCTATTCGGCATATGGATATTACAAGTACTATTACCACTACTACCAAACGAAACAAGAAAATTGAGTGAACGCAGATTTTCCGAACGTCGGCACCATGAAGGAGCCTGGGATACCACGACGCTTCGCTCGGATAGAGTTCTGTTTCGTGTATTCCTGAACTATGCCTCATTCAAACGGCGAGGTGTAACACGCCTTGCCCGCAAGCTTCGGCCACGAAACATTGTACTCGACCTGGGATCCGGGAGTGGCGCGTACGGGCACTGGATTCGGTCAACGACACCGATTCGTCTTGTTTCCGTCGACTGGGCCTATTCCGCGCTGATCTCGGCACGCGAAAAAGACGATTCCGCGGGTCTATACGTATGTGCCGACATGAGTCGGTTGCCGTTCAAATCATCGGTTTTCGATGCGTTCTATACGATCGATGCTCTGGGACATATTCGAAACTCGAATCGTGTACTTGATGAATGCGAACGGGTTCTTCGTAACGGAGGACACTTCTTTCTCCATAGCGAGTGTTCGGATTATAGAAATCGCTGGCCCGACCGGGAACTGATCCGAATGCTTGGACACGATATAATAGCTCAGCGGGACGGGCATGTCGGGCTGCGAGTATCGACCGACCTTCATTCGTCTCTCACGCGCCGGTTCGCGGTGGTTAAATCGTATTCCCCGGCGGGCCTCCTTGGGTGGCTCATTGGATATCCTGAGAAATATCGTCGAGCATTCAAAGGGGTTGATCGACCGGTATTGTGCGGCATCCTGGGCATATTCAAACGGGTGAAACAAGCTCCATTATTGGGCGCGGGGCTTCGCTTGGTGAACGCCTGTACCAACAGACTCGAACTCCTTCTGGGCGTTACCGGAGGTGGTTCATTTTTCGCCAACGGCATGAAAAACCGGCAAAATACTGGAGAACCGTCGTGACCCTCGATGTGGTGATTCCGACCTACCGTCGCCCCGACAGATGCCGCCAAGCCGTAGCCTCGGTGCTGGATGCCGGTCCCGAGGTCAATGTCATCGTTGTCGACCAGGGAGAAAATCTCAACGTTGGCCGCATAGAATCTCCTTTAGTGAAGTATATCCATCTGGAAAAACCGGGATTGCCGCATGCCCGAAATGTCGGAATAGTAACGAGTACCGCCGATATAGTTTTGTTCATGGACGACGATGCCGAGATGCATTCAGGGTGCATCGAGGAGCACCTTAGGCGCCATCAGTCAGATGAACGGATCGGCATCGTTGCCGGAAGGATACGGCAGGCCGGCGCGGCACAATGGGCGGATGTTTCCACCGTATCCACCGTTGATTCCAGGACCGGGACAACCACGGGGAATTTCGATCTGGATTTTGACGGACCGATACCCTATGCAACCGGCGGTCACTTTTCAGTCAAGCGGTCCGTGCTCTATCGATCCGGTTTGTTCGACGCCCGGTTCCGTGGTCCCGCACTATTTGAAGATGTCGATTTCTCTTTCCGTATGCGTCGATGCGGATATATTGTTTCCTATGCCTCGAGTGCCCTTGTTACGCATTATTCCAAAGATATCGGCGGATGCCATGCGGGCAATCCAAATCGACGTCTTTTTGACAGAATCCATAATCACGCTTTGTTCTATGGGAGACATATTCAATTCCCGCCAACCCTGGAATTTCTCACGGAAATGCGAAATATCGCCGAATACGCATCCCGCACCGACACGGGCAGGCACAATCCCACAGTGCTTTTTGAATGTTTTGTCTCTCTTTTGTCGGGTTTGCTCAGCGGGCTTTCCAGCCGGTATCGCGACCCGGTGGATTTGAGCTTCAGGCACTCCTTTGCGGCCAATGGTCGTGGACAGGCGGTGGTCCGATGAAAATCTGTGTTATCGGCTCGACTGCCCAACGATGTGGTATTGCCCGGTATACCAGCGGTTATGTAACGGCCTTGAGCCGGTTGGCGCAGGTATGGATTCTGGATGCGGAGCAAGTGGCGGCGCACCCTTACACGGCTAGACGGGCAAATGAAGCCGATGTTGTGCATATTCAGTATGAGACATCACATTTCTTTTCGGGAAATAGGGATCGGTATGAAAAAATCTGTCGGGAGATTGATAAACCCATTGTCGTCACTCTTCACGAGTTGTACGAAACCCCTCCACACGCCTATCCCAGAGAATGTATCAAAGGCTTTGCCAGTCCTCTGCGCCGAGCCTGGTACGACCTGCGCCATCCCTGTCAGACCGCATTTCGTCGACATATGGACCGCGGTTTTTTCGCAGACTCGATCCATGTGCATTACCCCTATCTTTTGAATATCCTGAAAAAGCTTTCCAGCAGTACCGCCGATGCATTTGTACTTCCTCACTTTATTCCTCACATACGGGAACACAAATGCAAAGCGCGACGTCCCCCCTCCGACGGCTTCACACGGCTGGGGGCTACCGGTTTTATCGGTCTGGGCTACGACTTTTCATTACTGGTACAAACGCTCGACCGCATAAGGTTTCCCTGGCATTTCACCTGGATCGGCAGTCCTCGTAACGCCGACGGGGAACGATTACTCGAACAACTTAGAACCGATATCGCGGCACGCAACTGGGAGGATAATTTCAGAATTACCGGATGGGTTTCGGAAGACGATCTCATCAATGAAATGAACATACTCGATTTCTATCTAGCATTCTTTCGCTCAAAAAGTACATCGGGCGGTATTTGTACCGCGCTTGGCGCTCACATACCCATACTTGCTACCTCTTGCGCACTCATTTCCGATATCATCGCGGAATCGGGAGCCATTGTCGAAGGCGACTCGAATCCCGAACAACTGAGCCATAAGTTACACGAGCTGGTTCGTTGCCCCTCCGCGGCCAATACCTTACGACGGAAGGCTTCTGCATATGCAGATCGACGAAGTCTGGAAAATACGACACAATTTCTTTTTGACAGGTATCGCTATATGCAATCCGTCCCCCACCGAGCGATGCGTACATGAAAATATCCGTTGTGATTCCAACCCATAACAGGCCACATGATCTGAGCCGTTGCCTCCAATCGATCCTCGCCGCGGATACCATTGATTGTGCCTGGCGGATACATGTGGTGGACGACTGCTCTGAGCCGGAAGCATCTCGGCTCAATGAGAAATACTGCCGTGCATCTGGTGTTGATTACGTCCGAGTTCCTCACCGACAGGGGCCTTCGACGGCCCGAAATATCGGCGCTCGACGAGCCGGGGGCGAATGGACGGCGTTTGTTGACGACGATATCACCGTAGACCGGGACTGGCTTTGTGTGTTGCGGGAAACGATCGAATCGGCCGGGGAAAACGTAGTGGGTTTCGAGGGATCCGTTCGCCCCGGCGGTAACGGACTGTGGGATCATGAAGTAAAGAATACCCGCGGCGGCCAATTCCTCTCCTGCAATATCGCGTATCGTAGTCGTGTTTTCCTCGGTGCAGGGGGATTTGACGTTCAGATGAGCCATCCTTTCCACGAAGATCATGAACTGGCCGTCCGCATGCGCCGACTGGGCGAGATATGGTTTCAACCGCGATTGCGCGCAACCCATTCACCCCGGCAAATTCAATTTACAAAACAATTACAGGCCGCCCCGAAACGGATTTTCCATCTGTTGTGCGCGGATCGCTATTTTTGGAAAAAGCATCCCGCGGAATATCGGCATTTCAGATTCCATTCCACGTTCTATCAAACCTATCGCGCAGTACTCCTCCGGCACACCTGCATGAGCATTAAACGAAGAGGACTCACCCTACTCCTGCGGAATCCAGGATCGGTACCGCTTTTGGTGCTTATTGGTCTGGTCGAGCAAGTCACCGCCGGCATACTGCTCCCGTATTTTCTATACTTGAGCGTTCAGGATCTTCCCGCGGGAGACCAGGTCTGGTTTGCCGCCGCAATACCATCCGAATCAAGTGGAGGAGTGGCACGAAACATGCACGCGCTGGCCGGTGAACTGCAACGTAACGGGCAACGGGTCGAAGTGATAACCGCACCGCGCCGGTTTCGTGGAACTCTCGGATTCGCCACTTTTCTTGCTTTCCGGCTGATACTGTCGTTGCGCTCAGGTGCTCCCAAATGGATCATCGCGCGCTCTTCCGACGGGTGGCTTTGCCTTAAACTGATCCGCCTCCTGCATATACCGTCTCGTTTGATACTACACAATCATGGATGGGAAGAGTGGCCTTCTGAAATTGTCCGGAGGACTTCCTGCCCCACCGGGCCCCGTCCTCTTACCACCTGGCGTTCGCATGTACTCCGTTTTCCCCTGCTGCGCTCCACCGCTCGGGGATGCACGGGTATAATCTGCGGCACCGTGAATGAGATGCGTCGACTGAAAAAAAAATATCCATTCACAAGGGGCAAATTAATTTACATACCGAACGGGATTGCCGAAACGACTCTGCAACACCGGCGGATTCACGACGCCTCCTCTCCACGCTTTCTTTGTATTGGCGCCTGGGGATGGCGCAAAAACCTGTCGGCGAGCCTGGCGCTTTTTGACGGAATTTACCAAAACATACCGACGGCGCGCCTCAGCCTGGTGGGATGCGGGAACTCGGATGAATTTCGCCACTTTGTAAGCACCTTCTCGTGTAGAGACAATGTGGAAATCCATCCCGCGGTCCCGATGAACAACATGGATCACCACTACCTAAACGCAGACTACCTTCTCTCCGCGTCCCGGTATGAAGGCGGGCATGCGCTGGCCGCTCTGGAGGCAATGGCCCGCGGATGCCTGGTATTCGTATCTCCGATCGAATCACACATGGAATTCGTACATGACGGCCATAACGGGTTCATTCTTTCAATGCTGATTTCGGACGACACTCATCGTATAATAACTATAGTAAGAGACCTTCGGCTGCAACAAGCCGTTTCCGACGCAGCGGTGAGGACCGCTAAAAGGAATACCTGGAGACGCCAGGCTTTGAGATTGAGGAGCTATCTGTGCCGAACACATTGACGGATATCGACTTGAGTGTGGTAATTGCTTCGCACCGGCGAGAATACATTTCCTATTGCCTCATCGCAGTGCGGAAAGCACTCGAGAACGTGAAACGGAGTGAACTTATCGTGGTCTGCGATTATACTCCCGGCACATTGGCTCACCGTTTTCCTGATGTCGAATGGCATATACTCCGGGAGAAAAGCATTCCGGCTAAACGCAATGCGGGTATCTCCCATGCCCGGGCCCCGGTTGTCGGATTCATTGACGACGACTGCCGTCCGGAACCATCGTGGGCAAAGAACGCTCTGACCTGTCTTTGGGAAAACCCGGATGCCGCCGGAGTCGAAGGTGCGACCACGATCGAAAGCACGCACTGCAAATCGGCCGCAATTGCCGAGTACAAGCGGTTGGAAAAACAAGGATATCGAACCAACAACATTTTCTATCGAAAGAAAATTCTGCGGATGTGCGGAATGTTCGATGAACGATTTGCATTTCAGCGGGAGGATATGGACCTTGCATTCACCATTCTTCACCTCGGCCTGGAGATACTCTATCGTAACTCCATAAGGGCTAAACACATTGTTCGTTCCGGCGAGCCGTGGGATCTTTTGAAAAACTGCTGGAACCGGAGATACGATCCGCTTCTATTCAAGAAGCATCCGGAAGAATACCGAAGGTACGTGCGAAGCCCGGTGCCTCCCGGAATCGGCGTGCTTTCTTTTTCCTGCCTTGCCGGGCTTTCGACAATATGCGGGAAATTCGGCAGTTTGCTTCGTCTTCCTCGCCCATTACGTTTTCACCTTTCGGCGGCAGTCCACCTGTTGCTGCTTGCAGCAATTGCTGCTCGAAAACTCAGGTCCGCCGATTCGAGAATTGTCGGTAGTATAACACTTCTGGTCGCATACGCGGTATCACCGTTTGTTTTGTTTTTTGCACTATTCTATGGTAGCTGCAAGTATCGGAAACTGCTCCTTTTTTAATTGAGGGATTCTACGTTTGGCGATACCGTCTTTGTCGCACGGGCGATCATAATCCGGGCGCCGGAGAAACCTCAAAGGTACTGCAATCGTGCCTCCCCGGGTGGCCCGGCTTTCATCCAAGGAATATATATGGATCGAAATCAGGAGCTTAAAATCGCTTTTTTCAGCAAGGAACTGCCTTCGGACAGACCAAACGGAGTATCCTGTCAGGTGCACTACCTTGCCGAAGCCCTCCAGATGCGGGGCCACGGCATAACCGTATTTTCCTTCAGCCCCAAACCACCGGACGCCCGGTATCAACATGTTGCATTGAGATACAGAAGCCGATACAAATTGCTGCAAAGATTCGAGCCGGCAGTTCGCTTTGCCAGGCTAAGAACGTTTCCTTTTGATGTTCTACATTACCATGGGGATGATTACCTTTGTCCGGGAGATGTCCGACGGGTTCGAACACTCTACGGATCCGCGCTGGACGAAAGTCTTCATGCCTATTCGCTCAGCCGTATGATGCGTCAACTTCTTTTCTACGGATTCGAATGGTGGTCGGTGATTCGCAAAGGGACAATGGTTGGGATTTCGAGGACCACCTGTCGATCACTGCCTGTTGTGAAAACCGTTATCCCGTGCGGCATACCCCTGAGCACATTCCGTCCCGGACCGGGCAAATCGAAGCATCCCAGAATTCTCTTTGTCGGCGATTTGGACAGTCGCAAGCGTGGCCGTTTGGTGCTCAAGGTCTTCGAAGAGGAAATACTGCCTCGAATTCCTGAGGCACGGCTGGTCGTAGTTGGTCCCCAACCGTGCGAGGGAGTGGGCGTGGAGTATGCAGGAGTGGTTCCGCGGGATCGGCTGATCGAAGAATACCGTGCGGCATGGGTACTGTGGAGTGCCGCCGTCTACGAGGGGTTTGGCGTTCCATTGATCGAGGCAATGGCATGCTGCACGCCGGTCCTCAGTTGCCGAAATGCCGGAGCACTTGAGATCATTCAGCATAACTATAATGGTATACTTACGGATGAAAACTCAATGGGAAATTCCCTGTGTCGTCTATTGCGATCTCCGGATACCCGAGAACGAATCGGCAACAACGGCCTGCGCTATGTCGAAAAGAGATTTGATATGAACAGGATTGCCAAATACTATGAAACCCTGTACCGATCACTTTCAGGAGTCGTAATGGAATAAAATCTCCAGAAATCGCCAGGATATCAGGTCGGCTTTCGAGGCGCTTGTGCAGGGGCATACTGGATACTGCAACTGACAAATCCACGATTGGCCATTGAGTCCCGATGTTAAATCGGGAAAATTTAGTGGATTTGACCTGCGTACAGTATCTTATGCCGCAATACGAAGGATACTCTTCTTCCGTTAATCAAGAAAGGCTCAAGGGAGTATGGCCCAAACGAGCATCGAAGAAAGCCGACCCGAGATCAAGCGAGAATGGAGAGGTTATTTCGTGACGACTACTTAGTCTAAAGACCTGGGAAACGTGGAACTAGAGGCAACGACAAATCGCGAAAAATGGCTCAGTACACTTGCCCTGATTGCCGCGGGGCATTTCCTGGGATATTTGATCGTTCACATTCCGGGAAGAATTGAATTCCTCATACTTCTTGGTATCATCCTGCTGTACCCTCTTTTGCGCATGCCGGTAATCGGCCTCTACGTTCTGTTTATTGCCCTGCCGTTCATACCCTTACTCCGCAGGTACTACTATCTGGTATATGACCGTCCCGGGCTCGACCCTCTTGTTGCCATCGGCGAACTGATCCTGCTTCTTCTGCTGCCCGCCCATCTTTTTTCATTGCGAGAGTCCTCGTCCCACTCCGGGGAACGCACCATGAAGATCCAGCTAATAGTCGCGGTGTATTTCGGGTATATGATTCTCCGCTCTTTTTTTGCAAATTCACTGCCGCTGACGGAGTCTCTTGCAAAGCTGAAGCTCTATGGACCAATGGTTTTACTGTTCTATATAGGTCTTTTCTATGGATTATCCATTCGTCACCTTCGGCGCATATGGATTGTCACCATTATAATCGGTGTTTTCGCCTCGATATATGGATTTCTGCAACTGTACGGTGGATACTCGACAGCCGAAAAAGCCTGGTTCAATTCAATTCAGTTCACGACTCTCTTTATCGAAGGACGGGCGCGCCCATTTTCAACATTTCAAGCTCCGGTAGCGTTCGCCGACTATGTCCAGCTTTCGATAATCGGTGTTTTTATCCTCACCGGAGCCTATCCGAACAAAAAGGTTCGTTGGATTTGGGTACTGGTTCCACTATTCTTCGGCGCCGCCCTCATCACCTCGGTACGATCGAGCTGGGCCGGCATCCTGACAACCTTCGCACTTATTCCTCTATTATATAGAGTAAAGGGTAATCGAAAGCGGATATTTGCCACAGTGTCCCTGGTGCTCGCGTACGCTCTATACGGATTCCTGAGTTCCACGGTGTTTGCGGGTTTCGGTCTTTCCGAATTTTTCACGCTATTCTCACGCATCCTTCCAAACGAACAATTTGTCGACATGCTTATCACCCAACGCACGGAAGCATTGGAGCGGCCACTCGGCGAATATTCACTGCTATCGCGCTTTGTGCTCTGGCGTTATATCCTGGACACGTCATTTCAGCCGCTGAATTTCTTACTGGGAAGGGGGCTGGGGGCTCTGAAAGCCGACTCGCTGTATTTCACCTATCTGGCCGAATTCGGATATCCGGGGCTGTTTCTGATCATCGGCTTCTTCTTCTATTTTGTAAAAACCGGTTTCTTCGTCGTCGACCGCTCCCCCGATCCGACACATGTTGTTCTGGCGCGGGGCATTACCGTTATGAATCTCGTTTTTGCGGTCGTGAGTATCACTGGAACACACATCCATTATTTTCCCGGAGATGTCTACTTCTGGTTCTGGAATGGGGTTCTGGTAAAGCTCCGGATGCATACCACCGACGCAAAATCGGCGGAAGGTAAGAGATGAAAATACTGATTACACTCGATTTTCCTCCGGATGAAGGTGGTATACAGCAGTATCTTTACTCCATAGTACAAGATAACTATACAAAAAACGATATCGTACTGACACCCGTACCGCACAAGAAAAGGCCGGGCAAACGGATACATACCAGAAGTCGCATTCTCCGCACCGGCCCTTCTCAATCCGCCGGCAAGGGACGAATGCTCGTCAATATAACCATAGCCTTATTTCGATTGAGGCATGTTCTCAAGAACACGACATGGATTGAATGTGGGAACGTGTACGCGGCAATACCGGTATGGTTCACACATACTCTGCATAGGAAACCATATCGAGTTTATACATACGGTACCGAACTTCTCCCGCTACGCGCCCCCGGCATAAAAAATGTTCTTTTGCGCAAGGCGCTCTCAAAAGCGGAAATTGTGTACACGCTCGGAAGCTATACCGAATCACTTCTTCGGGCCGTCGGTATCCGGCAACCGGTATGGTACCGTCCGCCCCGCATACCGGTATCCACGGTAACAGGTCACGAGAGAATGCGGCGAAACAAGTATGAAATCCTGTCTGTTGGCCGTCTCGTTGCGCACAAAGGACACCGCGATCTTCTCGCGGCCCTCTCCCTCATTGCTCCCTCCGGCCCGTGGTCGGCCACCATTGTTGGAGAAGGACCGGAACGATCCCGCCTGGAACGAAGTTCAGAGCACCTGCATCTTACATCCAAAGTATCCTTGACCGGAGAGATCACCGATGATGAAAAGATACTTCTCTATTATCGTGCCGGTATCTTCGTCTTGTCATCCATGGAAACCCCCGAGGGTACCGAAGGCTTCGGTATTGTGCTGCTCGAAGCAATGGCCCATCGTATACCTATTGTCGCCTACGCGACCGGCGAAATACCTGATATTCTGGGCAATGGAACATGCGGCCTTCTGGTGCGGCCCGGGGATATACTCGGACTCTCTCGAGCCGTCGAATCGATTCCGGCACACCAACGTGATGCACGTAAAAGGGTACACAACGCTTATGAACGCGTTAAACGTGTCTATTCACGGGGGCATCCCAAACCCATTAATTAACCCGGGTTTCGACAGCATGGCATTTGAATGGTAAAATCAGGATACTCATGCTTTCCCCCGGGAGCAGGACATGAGCCGAAAGGTTATCTTATGCCCGTCGGGTTTTACCCCGGGTAGCTCGTGTTCCAGGAATCAATTAAAACGTTTTGATGCGGCACTGAATACGTACCATGACTTCCCCCAGCAAATCTCGCGTTGTGTTTCTGAACTTCTGGGCGGCCGATATGGGAGGTGCGGAATACTCCCTGCTGGAGCTGATCGAGGCGGCAAGGGGTCGCCTTGAACCACACCTGGTCACATCGGAAAACGGCACACTTGTTGACCATATCCGAAAACTTGGAGTTACCTCCCACGTGATTCCATGTGGTGGCCGGATGCATAACATCCGCCGAGGCATGCGGAGTACTTGCCTGGTTTCTTATATCCCCGATCTACTTTCGTATACGATTCATGTTTTCCGAATGACTCTTTTACTCTGGCGCCTGAAGCCCTCCATCGTTCATGCCAATGTCCCCAAATCCCATATTGCATTGCTTCTCGCACACCGATTCGGATTCCGGGGACGAATAGTTCTTCATTTTCGCGAGATTTTCAGTAGCCACGGTTTCCCACTGAAGCTATACACTTTACTGTATCCCTCCCATACCGCCGCCGCAATATGTATATCGGATGCTGTCCGGTCCGCTCTTCCCCGAAAAATTCGCGCGACATCCACAGTTATCCACAATGGTACCCCGCGCGTGCAACAGAAGAACCGATCAGCCGTGCCGCATACTCCATTACGGCTTCTTTACCTGGGAAGGATCGTTCCGTGGAAACGATGTGATCTGTTGCTCCTGATACTTCGGCGGACCGTTCGACTTTTTGGTGAAGAGTCGGTCCGCCTGTCTCTTATCGGACCGACCACCTACTGGAATCCGGAATACCGCAAGGATCTGAGCGCCGAAATCGCGAACCGGAAGGTCGAATCAATAGTACGGTTCTGTGAGGAAACCCACGACATCGATACGGTTTACGGGGAACACGATATATTTGTCACGGCATCCACAGGGGAGCCCTTCGGACGTTCGGTTGCCGAGGCGCAGGCGTACGGACTCCCGGTTGTCGCCTTGCGCTCGGGAGGCATTCCGGAGATAGTTGAGCACGGAAAATCCGGATATCTGATAGAAGAAGGAGACACCGACGCATTCGCCGAAAGTGTCGGCAGATTTATCAGACACCCAAAACTCGTGACGATCATGGGCCGACGGGGGCGAGAGCGAATGCGGAGATACTTTCGGAAAGACATTCAGATTTCCGCGGCTCTTGACTTTATTCAATCAGAAGCAAAACGCGCTCGATAAAGTGCCGGCACAGTCGACCTGTTAGTTAGCTAGACACTTTGCCCGACTCATCGACAGGCTTTTCGTCCCTTGGGATGGAATCACTTCGATACCGCTCGTTCTCGACTGCGAAACCTGGGCTAGAAAACAAAACGCAACAAAGCATATGTTATTCCCCCTATGGTCACCGCCGAAGCCCCCGCGACAATGAGAGCCTGTTTCAATCCGGTTCTGGACTTCTCCCATTCATCGATATCGTCGTCCAAATCCGTTTTGCGTTTCTTTGGACGAATCTGGCTAACCGGTTTCTCACCGTGGTCCGCCTCCCCCTTTTCGACGGGGGCATCCAAGAGCCTGGAGTCGGGGTCCGTTGCGCCCGCAGCTTCCTCGTCGGCATTCAACGGAGCATCGTCCCGTCCGGCGGTCTCGTTGAAAGCAACTTCCACAAGTACGGTATCGGGTCGTCCGGGGACGGTTATTGGTCTTGTATCGCCCCGGCATGCTTGTGAATAATCTTTCGAGGAGCCGTCGCCCGAACCATCTGAAGACTCCCTCTGCCTGTCGAGACAAATCTGAGTAGTATCCTCTTCGATTGCCTCATCCGAGGATTGTTCCGGAGGAACAGGCTCGTCGGCGGCATCGAGAGACTTGGTCGATTGTTCATCGGCGGCAACCCGAAGCGTAACAGTATCTTCGTCGGCAAGCGGGTCCGAATCGTCGTCTATCTTCGCTGCCGAGAGTGCGGGCTGTGGTGGCGCTTCTATTTCTTCTTCCGACTCGATCTCATCCGGAAGAACCCAGTGCCCCTTATGATATACTTCTCCGATCTCCAGGTGGGCTCGCGCTTCGATATCTCTGGCTATTGCCCGTTCAAGAGCAACCCACTCCCCGGACCAATCCAGGACGAATCCGTCCTCGACATTTCGTCTTACTGTTTTTTGGAGATTATTCATAGAAGGAACTCACCTCTCTTCCCATTCATAGTGAATGATGGCCGGTACTTTAGGAGTCGTAATCAACTCACGGCTGTTGTACGGGACGTACCACTAGCTAGAAAAAAGTCAGGCTGTCGGGATCGACAAGCAACCGTGGTTTGGCTTGCCGCTTCACGGGTTGTGTTTTTCGTACCGGTTCGCGTTTGGGAGGGGGACTTTTTTCAGGTTGTTTACCCTCCTCCTCTTTCTCCTTCACGGAAAACCCCACGGTTCGAATGTGCACTTGCTCGGCTTGATCGATCTGCGCTATTTGTGCGGTAGCCGCCGGATCACCCGGAACTACTCTGAGAAATGCCTCCAGTTCACTTCGGGCGGAATCGAACTGCCCCTGATTTCGATATAGATCCGAGGCAAGGAAGTATGGAGTTGGGTCCGAAGATTCCTCGGTTTTGAGCTGCTCAAAGATTCGAATCGCTTCTTTATTCTGCCCGGTTGCCAGATCTCCGATTGCGATAGACAGTGCCTGAGAACGTTCCATCCTGGTCTGTAACTCACCAATTTCGGACATGAAATAAACTGTAACACCGAGCATTCCCAGCACCAGAACAATCAGCAGTACTACGATGGTACCACTGAACATCACTGGATTCCGCCCCGAATGTCTGCCGTGATCTTCCGCTCGAATTTTCTCCAGTTGAATAGCGGAATAGCCGGCGATATGGGATTCGGGGAAATCTTCGGTAAGAGACCGGTACAGTCTCGCCGCATCTTCGAGTTTATTTTCACGATAGTGCAGTCTGTAGGCTTTCCGATACAATTCTAGTGGCGTTTCCGGCATGTTCTCATCCTCTCTTGGGAAATAACCGAATGCTGTCGTTCATTTTCTTCACACCCAGGCAGCCCCTCCCCCGACCAAAACAGAATGCAGGTCTTTGGCCACCGGCACATGGACGAACGCTGGGTGCGGTATAAGTAAGAGTGTTTAAAACCGCTTCTGCCCCGTCCCACCCAGCGGGAGGACGCGGGAGAGAGCGAGGGTAATCCCCTTCGATCCCTTGAATACACGTCCGGCGCCAAGTGGTAAAATCGTGTGCACCAGCGAAAGCAGAATGCCGCGACTTGGCTGCGAAATCTGGGCTAAAGCCCTCTCTTGGCATTCTTCAGAAGTGACTTCACCTTCTTCTGAGACATGGCCTTATTCTCAGCGGGTGCCGGCGTGTATCGCTTACAAATAAACGTTTCGCCGCCGCCGAATGATACGACCCCAGAAGATCCACCGGTCCGTTTTGCACGAAATTCCGGGCATTTCCCACGTAATTTGCAGTTGAAACACGAAGCCTCTTCATTCCTTTCGGAGCGTGAGAAGCCCTTTTTCTCCATTGAGCGGTCTTGCCGATCCAATTCGTATCCATTAGCGATGCTACGGTTCTTGTTAACGAATCGATCGTGATCGTGATCAAAGTTCATGGTCTCCCACTCCTTCCCAGGATATTGGTACTCCACGGAGTATTCTCTCCGACATAACACAAAATAAAAAACGGCGGGCCGGATTCCGCATTTTTGCGTCATTTTTTTGTATCCGCCCAGTAACTTTGCATCGACTCGACAATTTCATCCGCTCCGGATAGACGACTCACCGGCACGATTGTGAGAGAGTCGCGATGCCGCTTTATCCACCGGAAAACGATTTCCTGCTCCGGGAAATCCGTTTGCTCAACCGTCAGAACCGGTCGATAGAAAAAATCCTGCGCCTCTTTCCTTAAATCTACGAAATCGGAGAAGTCGTCGCAAAACGCACGTAATCTTATTTTCTGTTCCCGACGAAACCACACCGACATACCCTTGCCCTCCGACACGTGTGGCAGAAGCACAACCGAGTCATCCAAATGCCTATACTCCCCTTTTCGTTCGTTTATCCGTATCTGGGTATTGAGTTCGGGTTCATGCTTCCGAACCAGGCGATATTCATAGATCAGGCTCTCCAGTTCGGAACCACAACGATGAACCGTTAGCTCGACCGATTTGTCTCGAAGCTTTGCCAGCTTCGCGGGGGACTCTTCGGTATCGCGAAAATAGGTGAGTAATCGTCGACGCAAGTTGTGTGCTTTTCCTATGTAGATGTAGGTATCGCGTTCGTCTTTGAATCCGTAAACCCCCGGACTCTCCGGCTGTCCGCGAACATCATCGATCGAAAACCTCTTGCGCGCCCAATCAATTTCCCCCGCCTCCGGTTGTTCGTATTTTTCCAGACCCCCTCGCGAATTTATACCCGTCGCTCGAGCCTCGGAGAAAAGCGCCTTAACACAATCTCGAAGCACCTGCCCGTAACGCAACGCGGAACTGAGCACCGGCGCTTCGCCCGCGACTTCCTTGCCGCAAAATTCCAGATCGAAACTTCGCGGGACGGTACGCCCGGCGGCTTTGAGAAGATGACGAAGAAGCAGAGTGTTCTCCGGAGGCTCCTCCCCGTGCACGTTGCATAATCGAGAGAAAAGCCCTTGTTGACGTGAGTTGAGAAACACAACCAAACCACCGTTTACGGCGCTGCATAGCGACGAAACTCTTTTGCCCACCAAGGATGCATTGAACGGCGCATCCTTCGCGTCACGCAGTTGTTCCTGTTCGGTAGTCGTCATCGCCTCCGGGTCCACCAGCCATTCCGAAGCGAGCTGTTCCGTTTCAGTATCGGCCGACCATACCGATAAATGAAGAAGCTGGTTCGGTGTTTCCGGGCTGGTAAGGACATAAATTACAACCCACGAACTCAACTGTTCACATGAATCCGTTACTTCTACCGCATGCCAGAGTCCGTCATTCCCCATGGAACAACGTGGATCACCCGTAAGAATACTTCCGATCATCTGTCGGACCATCGTCTCCGAAGGACTCTTGAATTTAAGATACCTTTCGGCAAGCTCCTTTGAACTCAAGCCGTTCTCGTCGGCCCGGATCCCGCGGATCATTTCTTCCTTCGTTTTATCCTTATCCATCCAGTTGATTCCCGATCCGGTGTCCCGGTGCGTTATTAGTTCTCAGGTTATGCTCTTGGTTGTTAACCCAGGTTTCGCAATCGACTCACGGCATTCTGCGTAAGCTGTTGCACGATCTTACGCATAATGCTCTATCCCTCGGCTCCGCTCGGGACATCGCCCCTCGGCATTTCGGCTTCGCTCACTTCGACTCGGCTCAGTGCAGCGCAATACGGCGCTCCGCTCGGGGCATCGTCTCGACTCTCGGTACGGCGTCTCTCGACTGCGAAACCTGGGCAAATATACAAGCCACTCGACTCTCACGACCGGCCGGAACCGCTCAACCAGGCAGCAAAGCGTACAGCGGTAAAATACGAAATAGTTCTTTCTCAACAAAAGCATGACTTTTTCAAGCGATTCCACAGCGCAATAATGACAAACACCTATCGGGCCATTAGAAGTACGTTTCACCGTCACATTTCTGCGGACACGTCACCGGGCGAACGACAAGAATTCGAACGGAAAGAGTCGAAAGTGCGGAGAGACTGTTTTTCGGAATCGAATGAATGAAACGCCGCAATGATTACTCCCAGCGAGAAAGAATGAGTGCACGAAGTAGACGATTCCCATCTACACGATCTCCCCGACAATTGAAAGAAGCTCGTTCTTTGTCCGGGAGCCGCCGAAACAGAGGGTAAAAGTGATCAGTTATCGGCGTTAACCGGTAAGGGTTTCCGCGTAAGCATTCGGGGGTCAATTTGCATACCCGTGCATGGTTTCAATTGTATACGCTTTTCAGCATTCTGTTTATTGAACCATCCATATATCGCCGCTGTGAAAATTCAGTACTGCTACCCCGCATCCGAGAAGAGATTGCCTTGAATCGACATCAAAAAAGTACAATACCGGATCTGATGGAGTTGGGGATTCTTTGTCTCGTTAGCCGAAGTAGCTGTTGTCCAATGGGAGAACGCCCCGCGACTTCAGTCCCGACCCGCGGAGCACGCAGAGAGATTTCTCTACCGGCCCGGGTCTTTTTTGTCCGTCGAAGATGGGACAATGAACCGACTGATTACCGAGCTGGAATGACACTCGCCAAGGTAAAAGTGATGGTATGATCGGAAACATTTGTCACCAGCGGTTAGCTTCAGGGAAGCAATTCGACTTACCAGGTGAGGTCAAGTAATCGAAATTCTGGGCGACGTAAGAGGAAACGAGACCCGATATGGCTCCGAAAATGTCATATTTACCTCTCAGAATACTTTTTTTTCGTTTTTATCAAAAAAAGACTTGCCTTATGGGCAAAATGAAATTATCTTTTCTTTGTAAAGTCGCATAGGCTATATCCGACCAATCGTCCTCAGCAACACCTGAATCTCTCAGGTGTAATCGACAAAGACCAAATGAGTCAATCTTATTTTTAACACCAACGAGAGGAGTGGTTGTATGGCCAAGATCACGAAGAGTCAACTGATCAAGCTTCAAAAGAAGCTTAAGACCGATGCGGCAATTGGGGAGCAGTTCGGCATTACCCGCCAGGCAGTTCACCAATTACGGAAAAAGTACGGTATAGACTCCGTAATCGCGAAGAATTCGGAACGAAACGAGAAGATTGTAGAATCCTACGAAAAGGGAGAATCCGGGACCGACCTGGCCAGGAAGAACAATCTCTCGATTTCTCAGACCTACCGGATCATTAACGAAGCTTCAAAGGGCGGGGAAAAGGCAACTCCTAAGAAGGCTGCCAAGAAAGCGGCACCTAAGAAAACTGCCAAGAAGAAAGCGGCACCTAAGAAAACTGCCAAGAAGAAAGCTGCACCTAAGAAAACTGCCAAGAAGAAGGCTGCACCTAAGAAGACTGCCAAGAAAGCGGCACCAAAGAAAACCGCCAAGAAGAAGGCCGCTAAGAAAACGGCTGCGCCGAAAAAGGCTGCCAAAAAGGCGGCTCCGAAAAAAGCGGTTAAGAAAACTACCAAGAAAACTACCAAGAAAGCTGCGCCGAAAAAGGCTGCTGCCAAGAAAGCTGCGCCGAAAAAGGCTACGAAGAAAAAAGCCGGTAGAAAGCGTAAATAACCGGGCTCAAAACGGATACGCCCTCACAGATGCCGACAAGGGGCTCATGAGAAATCATGAGCCTTTTTTGTACCCGACTCTCGACGGCTTCACGTGGATTATCCTGCGCCCGAAAATCCTGGCCCAGGATTCGCAATCAACTCACGGCAGAATGCTCTACCCCTCGGCATTTCGACTACGCTCACTTCGACACCGCTCACTTCGACACCGCTCACTTCGACACCGCTCACTTC
>CAYFVL010000018.1:0-35270 GCA_964346405.1 uncultured Fibrobacterota bacterium | reverse complement strand
GTAAGATCGTGCAACAGCTTACGCAGAATGCCGTGAGTCGGCTGCGAAACTTGGGTTAGTCCAAATTGCAGAGCATACAGCCGAACGGGTGGTATGATCGTCTGATCAGGTTTATGACATTTTGGTAAAAAAGGAACGAAAATGGAAAATGAACGGAGGGGAAAGATGAACCGGACAATCGTGGCGGCACTTATCCTGGCAGCGTTGACTGTCGGGTCGACGAAGGGGAAGACATGGTATGTGGGGACCGGCGGCAACGACAATTCGAGCAATCCTCACTCGGTGGGATCGCCCTATCGCACCATACAGAAAGCGGCCGACATGGCTGAAGCCGGCGATGAGGTGGTTATCAAGGCCGGCATATATCGGGAAAGCATCCATCCCGCAAACTCGGGAGAATCCTCATCCAGACAGATCGTCTATCGTCCCCACGGCGATGGTAAAGTCGTGGTGAGTGGAACCAATGTTGTGACCGGATGGGAACATCATCAGGGAAATATCTATGTTGCGGATGTACCCGATACCTACGAAAGCAAGCTTCACTATACGGAGCAGGTGTTCTGTGACGGAGAGATGATGGTCCTTGCCAGACACCCGAATATACCGCTGGAGCACGGGTTATATCACTATGAGAATTACATGACTATCGACCAGGTCAACAATAAAGCATCTCTCGGGACCGGTACGTCGACTCCGTGGGGGAAGGTAACAAGCGGTGGTGCGATGCGCCTGACGTTCTCTTCCTCGGAACTGGATCAATCCGGCGGCTTCTGGGACGACGCTGTCGTTTGTGTGAAGAATACCGAAAAAAATTCCGCGCGATGGGGTTTTTTTAATGTCGGTCCGGTGCTGTCGCACTCCTCGGGCAAGATAGAGTGTGTGATTTACAAACAACCCGGAGGTTTCTCGATCGATGCCGGAGACCCGTTTTGCATGATGGGAGTCCTGGGCGCTCTCGACGCTCCCGGCGAATGGTATCATGATTCAAAGAACGGAAAACTGTATGCCTGGATTCCATCCGGGGACGATCCCGAAACCCATACCATGGAAGTTCGTCGCCGGGATTATGCTTTCGATCTCAGTGACAGAAGCTTTACTACAGTTAAAGACATCACCATTTTTGCGGCTACAATCACAACGGATTCGCTGTACGGAGACGGTATCGGATTCGGTGCCTGGTTAACTCACAATCGTGGCACCGTTGATGCCCCACAAGTACAGGGGAACGCTCCGGCACACAACATTACCATTGACGGCATCCGGGCATTCTACATCTCCCATTTCCTCGGGCACAAAGGTAACCAGAATGGAGAATGGGTACAAAGCAGCGGAATCATGCTGGTTGGATCGAATCATGTCCTGCGGAACAGTCTTATCGCCTATAGTGCCGGCAACGGCGTGAGTTTGTTCGGAGAGAACCATGTTGTAGAGAACAACATTATACACGACGTAAACTATACCGGAACTCTGACAAGCGGAATTTACGTATCCGAAACCCCGGGGAACAGTCATGAGACGGTCAAACCGATGGACATGCAGATCAGGCATAACACATTCGTTGCCGCGGGCTGGGGCATGATCGATGCATCCAACATTTTCAGTAGTGGCCCGGGAAAGCACTCCAGAGTTCATAACAACTTCTTTGATGCTCCCGGACTACTGACACACGACGTAGGCGCGTTTCGGGTAGTTGGTCACCGTTTGTACAAAAACAACCCTACACCACCGTATGTCAATGGAACGAGGATCGATCACAATATCGTGCGGGGATGCGCAACACAACACTGCAATTCGATCTATTTCGATTACTCCGACGGCTATGTCGCGGATCACAATATTGTGTACGATTCATACAACTTTTTCAACATAAACGACGGCGCCAGTCTTGTACTGGTCAATAACACAGGCCTGGTGGAAGTGGGTGGTATTGGCGGGATCAACCGACAGCTTCAACTCAAAGAGGTTACCATACGAAACAATTTGACAAACAAAGATGTCAAGGAAGAAAACGGCTCACGAGATCCTTCGTTTGAATCCGACCACAACATTACGAAAACCGATATTGCCGGCTATTTTGTCGATTCGGAATCGGGGGACTTCCGCCTGGTCGAAGGAGCCGCGCCGATCGATGCCGGTAAAGTTATCGCACCCTATACCGACAATGCCGCTGACGGTAACGGTGACGGGATCGCGCAACCCGACATTGGGGCGTTCGAATACGGAGCCGAGAACTGGGCTCTGCAGGTGGGAGCGAACTGGGAATACGAAAAGCATCCCACCAACCTCGACGGTGGTGCGACGGAGAATGGCGACGTGGTGCTGTGGTGGGACGATAATGCCACAAATGAAAACCGGTATTACGTGGAGCGCGGCTATAAGGAAACGCAATACGGGGGATGGATATTCAAAGTCGTAGGGGTAGTGGATGCGAATGTCGGAAACTTCACCGATGTCGTTGCCGATACGATGCACAGTAAGGTCTTGCGGTATCGGGTCCGTTCACCGCATTCGCGATATAGTAATACCTTGTATGTCGATGTTACCGACCATATCGACCCAACCGCGCAATTACAGGCTGCCGACCCGGGAGCTTCCGGACTCCGGTTCTCCGCCTTGGTGTCGAACAACCCGGCCGGAACAGTGATCTGTTACACCTTGCCGCGACGCGCAGCGGTGGAGATCACTGTTCACGATCTCAAGGGACGGTTTATCTCTGCCCTGATGTCGGGAGAAATGGCGGAGAGGGGGAGTCATCGATTGCTGTGGGACGGACGGAATGGTTCGGGGGCTTCGGTTTCGGCGGGACTCTACGTGCTAAGGATATCCGCGGGGAATCAGGTGCTTGACCGAACCGTTCAGAGGACACGGTAACAAGCGCACTAGCCCAAGTTTCGCAATCAACTCACGGCATTCTGCGTAAGCTGTTGCACAATCTTGGCTGCGAAACTTGGGCTAGGTACATGCCGTGGAGTTCCGGATTGAAAAGGAAGCGATAACGCTTCGGACTTCGGAGCGATTTTACAAAGGAATCACCCCTCCTTCGTCGAAGCCCTTCCTCCTCCCAAATTGCCCAGTACCCTTTGGCCCAGATACCGCGATCTCTTCGCAGCTATTCTGCTCTTCAGCGCCTTTTCTTCATACTCCAGGGGAAACAGCTCGGTAATCAGCTTGATGAGGAAGGGGACCGATTTTGAGGTGAACAGACGGTCGAGGAACAGTATCTTTCCCTGGACCTCCACCTCTTCAATCATACGATCTTTGGGGATCACCGTTTCGGTAACATTGTGAGGGTAAGCGGATCGAAGCTTTTTGAGCATGACTTTATCATGTTTCAATCCCTCGTCGTGATTGGGAATAATCGTGATCGAATCGTTCGAAATAATCAAGCGACGCAGAAACGTGACCAGCTCTTCAAGACCCTCAAGCGACTGCTGACGGAGAAACGCAGGGACGAAAAACCGAGTGGAAGCCAGGATCGATGCGTGCTGGAGGCGATCGACACCCGGATGGTTGTCTATAAGAACAAAATCGTAATACTCACTGATTTCGCTTTTCTCGATCAAATCCTTGAGTGCTTTCAGTGATTTGACGTCGGAATTTATCAGCGAGAAGGCCGATGTTATACAATGCAGCCTGGGGAGCGCGGTTATGGTCACGGCTTTTTCGAGGAAAGGAACATAATCATCGGCATCATTGAATTCGCGATAGAGTGTGCGCAAAGTGGTCTTGCGAACAGGCACCTGCAGCCGATTACTGAGACTGTGCTGGCTGTCATTGTCGATGCAAAGCACCTTTTTGCCCGAAATCGCCAGTGACTGAGCCATGTTGCAGCAGAGCGTCGTTTTGCCGACGCCGCCCTTGTTGTTCAGAAAGGAAATCACTTCCATATGTTAGTATCGTATCCTGAATCTTCTGTAACTATGCTTCGGGTTTCTGAGGTTTGTATGTAGAATGGAGTCCCGGGGGATCGTGCATTTGACGGGGAAAGGTGAAAATATACATCGGTCACGGGGATTTCGGGGGCTGGAAACAATTATCGATTGGTATACGGAATGACGAAACGGTGGAAAAACCGACCGTAACTGCCGCATATCCGCCACGAATTAATGACTTGTAAATAATCC
This sequence comes from uncultured Fibrobacterota bacterium, assembly GCA_964346405.1. GTDB lineage: Bacteria > Fibrobacterota > Chitinivibrionia > Chitinivibrionales > CAYFVL01 > CAYFVL01. The sequence continues at coordinate 31,146 of CAYFVL010000018.1, read as the reverse complement.
ACGGGAAAAATGCGGCCGGCCATTGTCTCCGATGTTATTTCGCGGGGTGCACTATCATGAATTTGGCTGCATTCAATCCCGCAACCTTCCATTATTACCCGGTACCACAATTAAACACGGTGCGCCCGGATCTCGAATGAGATACGAACGCCCCCTCAGCGACATCCCCATCGACCGGGGGTTGTAATTCCACCCCATGTGAACAAGCCTCTTTCCTGGCTGCATGGACATGGGAATCCCGTGAACGTGCCGCTTAGGCCGGCGACCCGCATAGGATGTTCCCTTGATGGATACCCGGCCTTCGGTGTCCCATTTCTCTGTGGACCAGCTCAAGCCGTCCGGAAGCACTGGAAGTTGAAGTTTGCCCGCAGGTGCCTCACGAACAACACCGCCGCCGATCCTGAGACCGTCCCCCGCCGCCGGGGTATGCCCCTCGGGCACCATAACGGCAAGAGTACCATAAACTGCCAGACTGTCCGTTATCTGCACCGATGAAGTGATAGACACCTGTGCGGTCCCGTTCTCTGCAATGACAAGGGACTGTATGCGGTTGACCTCCGACTCGAAGACGGCCCGGCCCCCGGATTTGACATCAACAGTCAGATACTGCCCGGGATTGATTCCTTTCCCGCTTTCGGCGAAAGGGTCTGTTCTAAAGAAAACGGCGCCTTCATTCACAACCATTCGCGACCCAGGCACGTATGACTGATCACCATTGAGAACGAGATTGCCGGGGCCTGTTTTTGTCACGGTGACCGAATCTTCTGTCAGGTGTATGCCACCGTGATTCGTGTAGTTGTGGAAATCCCAATGGGTTTGGGTCCCGTTGAGTTGCAGGTTTTTCCGTGTTTCAACCGTGACGTCGACCGAGCACCACAGGCCGCCGTCGTAAATCTGATCATTTGTCAAAACGCGCCAGACGGAACCGGGTCGATTCTCGAACACCAGATGAGCATTCCTTTTGTCGTATGTACTATCGCCCCCGACAATATCGAGTCGTCGCACCGAGGGCAGGCTTTGCGAATGGTTGGTCTCGAGAATGGCATTGGACAGTCGGTACGATCCAAGGCCGACAGGGACGAAACGGTCGCCGGCATCGGATCTGTCGGCAACGAACCCTTCCGCAAATCCCAGAACACCCGAGCCGTCGCCGTCGACCCAGATCTGTCGGGTAAACCAGGCGTCATTCATGATAACGTCTACCACTGCATCCGCCCCGAAAAGGAATCGACCGCCGCTCCGCAAAGAGAGACACGGCTTCGCTCCCCCCTGATCGGCGATGAAGGCGCCGTTGAATTCCAGGGTTACTCCCGAATCGACCCCAATAACCGGACTTCCATTATACCCACTTCCCTCGAATGCACCGGTTATGGTAAACGTGTCTCCGCCGATGAACTGAAGACCCCGCGAAGCGACATCCGGCCCATAGGGCTGTATTCGATTGGTGAACTCGACGTCACCCGTTCCGTCCCATTCGTTAGTGACTATTCTTGTGCGTTCCGATTTGCTTACATCTATCGTGATTGGCTCCGCCACGGATACACTGCAGCAAAAAGCGGTCGTCAGTACGATCGGAATGGTTTTCATAAGTGGTTCCCCTTGGGGAAGATCGGGCCGATTGTTAAATTCTGTTGTTTGGGTCCGGCAGAATACGCGGTGCTCGCCGGTAACCCTCCGTATCAAATCTACTTCATTAACCCGGGTTTCGCAGTCGAGAAATGCCGTACCGGAGTCGAGGGGCGATGCCCCGAGCGGAGCCGAGGGGTAGAGCAGTATGCGTAAGATGTTGTGCGAGATTGACTTAGAAAAAGCGCAGGGGTATCCGGGGAGATACCTTGAGCGTTTTTCTACAATGAATCGCGCGCCGGCTTACGCTAAATGCCTTGAGTTGATTGCGAAACCTGGGCTAATGTTCGTTAAGTATCAATACCGACCGTGCACCGGCGCCCGACTTTGCTATATAGTAGCCGGGCTTGAGCTTGGAAATGTACTTGCCAACCGTACTACGGTCCAGAACCTTGAGCTTCCGTCCCTGCATGTCATACAAAACAACCTGCGCGGACTCGTCTGATCGCGACTCCGCTGAAGGTATCGCATGGTTTCTCCGGGAACGGGGTCTGTCAAGCAATGCTGATACGCCCGGATCGAGTGGCGGCATCAGGTTTTCCTCAAACATGATGGTACTGGTTGGGTTCTGGAGATCGATCTGTACCAGTTCACTAAGCGGTGGGTTGAGAACCAGTTTGCCGTCCACGATACCCACTTCGCCCCCGACACCATCATTGCTACCCCGTTCGGTCGCCAGTCCGCTCGCGTATTTCACATGCCAGAGCTGCTCACCATCCGACATCTTCAATCCGTAGAAATGAATGCCTTGATCAAGATCCTGATGTCGTCCCGCGGCGAAGTAAACATTGCCGTCCTGGGCAACCACGTTGAAAACCGGCCATGCGGATTCCACCTGACCAAACGCAACCATACGAAGGTCTTCCGGTGCTGCCAGGAATTTCCACCGCAAGCTCCCATCCGATGCATTCACTCCGTAAACGTATCCGTCATAGGAACTGAAACAGATCGTGGACCCGTCGGTGACCGGAGGCGCTCCTATGCGTCCTCCCGCGATAAAATGCCATACAACTGATCCTGACCGAGCCGCGGTTAGTCGGTGTTCGTTCGTATAGGCGGTGACGGTGAGATCACCAACCGATATCGGTGTGGTTGATGTCTTCCCATATCCCCGCCAAAGCGGATACGATCCGCCTGCTCTGCGGCGGTCTCCGGTAGGACCGGTATAACACATTCCACTCCGACCTTCGGGAAGTTTCCAATCCACGGCAACAGGTCCCTGTCTCGCTTCGTTCTGAGTGGATATGGAGATGCTTCCCAACGTCCCCGGGTACGCGTCCATGAGACGGTTTGCATCGTCGACAGGAACCGTGGGAGCTTTCGTGAACAAAGCCATGGAGCCGGGAAGGAATCCGTTGCAGTTGCAGGTGCCCTGATCGGAGTACAACGAGCCGTAGGCCGGCGTGTGGTGACCGATGCATTGATGGCTGACCAGACGGCAGAGATAGTAAGGAGGCTGTTTCCCATTGCTTTTCGTAAACGAAAGAGCATCTCTCCAGGATACGAAATACTTCATCAACACCATATAATTGGGAGTCGCCACACTGTTATTGCAGTTGTTGTAGTAGTCGACGCCGCCCGACCCCGTGCGATTTCCACCCCATCCCGCATCATGCAGTCTCGAACCGTCGTTCAGATCGTACACCCACGCGGAATTCAGTTGCGACATGTAGAGCCGTCCGTCTTTCTGGTAAAAGTCGCGATAGGGATGCTTTCCGATGACATAATGCACCTGATCTACCGTCGACCATTTGCGTTGGCCATTTTTGACGTCTATCAAAGTTAGCATCATATTCTGGAATTTCTTCTCTTCCGAAATATCCCACATCGCAACCGGCAAGAGACCGTTTGCACATCCGGACAAGTCGTACACGTATACCCCGGACGGCGCGGAATAGTCTACCCCCGAATAAAGTTCCTCACCGTCATAACGCCACAGTTCTTCTCCGTCATCGAAGGAGTAAGCGATAAGTGCCACGAACTCCTGGGTGGAAACGCCGGCTCGATAGAATTCAACTGTTGATGTTAAACAGGGATGTTTCTGCACGAGAGCTATGACAACACCCTCGGAAACCACGAATGTCCGGAAGTAGCCGCCGTCGGGAGGATTTTTTTGCCAGTCGATCGAAAGATCGGACTCGTTCCGAGCCCACAGGTGAGTGCCGAAGCAATGCAACAGCTTTCCGCTTTCCACCGCGAAGCTGTTACCCCGGCCACCGAACTTGCGAATACTATCGCAATCATCGTCATTCCTCTGCGCCACCTCGATACCTGTCTCTTCGACTCCGGTGTAAAGATTAAGCCCCGTGAGTCGCAAAGGGGCGCCTCGTTCATCACTATAGACATACACGCGATTGTCGCCGATCACCGCCCATTCACCATCATACGAGACGTTCTCTTTAGTCCAAAGCAAAACCCCGCTGAATGCATCTTTGGCGAATATTCGGGGTGGAAGCTTGGGATCACCGCCGTCGTCGAATTTCATGGCGTCGCCGCGTCCCGCCTTCATTATAGCCACTCCCCCGCCGACTCGTAGTGCATAGTACCCGTTAGGTTCCACCGGCTGCCCGACCGACCGCAACGCATTCGGCGGGCCTACCAATTGATCCGTGGAGTAGTTCGATCGAGATGCATCACGAAACCAGTGCGTGAACTCATCAACCTCTGAGGGAATGCCCTTCTCCACCTTCCGCCAGATACCGCTCTTCTTTAAATAAGCGCAACCGTTATATCCCAGAACACGCAAGATTTCATCTTCGGAAGGACCCTTGGTTCCCAGCTCGTCCAAGTCCGCAACAAGCAGATTCACTAATCGATCGTAGTATGGGAGTTTGACGAGATTGTCCCGTTTTTCCACCGAGGCGAGGCCGTATGTACCCTGCTGGAAAATGTACTCCCGTGCGGTTCGACACTGATCGTCGGTAAGAGCAAGCCCCTGTACCAGCATTCTTCCGTCAACTGTCAATGCCGACTCGATTTGGCCGTCGGTGCTCCCCAGAACAACGCACAAGCCGCTCTCAATGCCGGTTGAAGCAATTATCTCTCCCGCATCCGGGAAATCGGCCCCTACCTCAAAATGCAAAATCCCTAATAGTGCAGTTACCGAAAGTACTTTCCAGATTCGCATATTCACCTTCCTCCTCGAAAGATCATAATGGACCAAAAAAAACGTTATCGTTTGTTGGTTCGGTATTTTTCAGCTCGTGGACCCTCTTTTACCGGAACTTCTGAAATATGACTCGTTTAGTTTCGAGCCGTCCGGCCCTCGATTAACCCGGGTTTCGCAACCAGGATCGTGCAACATCTTACGCATACTGCTCTACCCCTCGGCATTTCGACTACGCTCAATACAACGCTCCGCTCGGGGCATCGCCCTCGATGTTTCGACTACGCTCACTTCGACACCGCTCAGTGCAGCGCAATGCAACGCTCCGCTCGGGACATCGCCTCGGCATTTCGGCTTCGCTCACTTCGACACCGCTCAGTGCAGCGCAATACGGCGCTCCGCTCACTTCGACACCGCTCAGTGCAGCGCGGTACGGCGGTTCTCGGCTGCGAAACTTGGGCTAAGAACCGACGAGTTCAGGTTTCAGTTTCTTTGCACCACCCGTGATCCCATTTCAGTATACTTTTCTATTGGCGTGCATATCGGAGGAAAAAGTGTCTATATTACTATTATTAACAGGGTAGTTTGTTTTCGAGCACAAATATAGTCTCAGCGAACCACGAGGTGCTTTTGTGAAATCAAATCCGCTGTGGATACGGATAGCCGAGAAAATTCCAGTCGATTTTGCTGAGAGAGCGGTTTTACCGAATATCGAAACGCTGTGCCGCAAATACTTGGCATCTCCCTGGACGCTGTCTCGATCACTGGCAAAATTGCGCGAGGAAGGGGTCTTGGAGTACCGACAAGGGTCTCGTATTCGTTTTGCGAACACGCCGGATCCCGAAATCGGTGCCGCTAATATGTCCAGTGCCCGGAAAGTTTTCCGACGGATGCGCTCCGAAATCACGAATAGTACCTATAAGGTAGGGGAGTCCTTACCCAAGATCTCGTCCATGGTGTCGGAATTGCACGTTTCTTCTTCCACGGTACTAAAGGCGTATCGCCTGCTGGTCGACGAGGGATATGTGAGGAAAGCGGGGAAACGCTACATTGTAGGCAAGAACCCCGCCCCGAGGGCCGCGTACGGGACCGGATGTCCGATAATTGCAGTACTGGTGCCATCCATAGGCCACTGGGCCTTTTTGTGCACGAAGTCGCGGTGTCGGATGTTCGGACAAGCATTTGTGCTGGAATCAGAGCGAAGAAATGTCCGCATACGTCTCATCCCGCTCGATGTACTTACACGGATGGGTCATGAATTTTCAACAATCTTGCGAGAGGTTTTGGATATCCAGCGAAATGGCAACGGTTCGTTGGTTGGAGCACTTCTCGCGGTTACGCGCAGGCAGTATCCATCCCTTCCACTCCTGGCAAATCGACTCCGCGGGGCGGGGATTCCGGTTGTATGGTTCGATATCACCGAGGAGGGACCGATTCATGGTGGAAGGCGAGAAAACAGCGTTATAGAGAGCCGTATTGATGAAAGGGCGGCAGTTGACGCCGCTCTTTCATTTCTTCATGAGCGAGGCCACCGGTGCATTGCGTTCGTCCCGGATCTCCTTGGGGAATGGCAATCCAGACGGCTTGAATCGATATTGGAGGTCGCGGCCCAATTCGACCCCTCCATTACGGTTCACTCCGCCCCGAGTCAGTACGAATACCTCAAAGACGAGATAGCGGAAATCGATCGCCTTCGAAAAGAAGGACCGCTCAGAGTTCGAGATATTATTGAATCGGTACTCCATGACAATGCCCGGTATATGAAGAAATGGGGGCATTTACTTGAAGACGATCTCCTCAAATCGCCGTATTCAGGGTATGCCGCGATCAGTCGGGCAGTTAGATCCGGACGATACCCGCGTGAGGATGTGGAACCGCGGATCCGTATCATGTGGGGGGCCGTGGGACTTACGGCTCTGATGTACAACTCCGATGTAACCGCGATTGTTGCGGCAAACGACAGCGCGGCGCGCCACTATATCATGCGAAGCCTGGAAGACTTGCGGATTCGTGTTCCCGAAGATGTCTCCTTTATCTCCTTTGACAACCAATTCCGGGAAACGTGTGCCCCTCCCACGACCGTCGACTTCGGTTTCTTCGACCTGGGATATAAGGCATTCCACGCCATTGCCGGAGGTGTTCCGGTCTCGATAAATCGGCATAATGAGATACGGGCCGTTGCGTTTGTTGTGGACCGGGAGACCGTTGGCTGGAATCGGTAGACCTTCCGATTTCTATCAGACGTGTTGCTTTTGCCTGCCGTTACTTTGCGCGAGCCGCAAAATCACCGTCGCGCCGCGGGCGCCGCGACGGTTACCGGATCACGATTTCCGAATGCAATGCTATTCGCATTCCCGCTGACTCGTCCGCCACGACCCTTCGGCGACCTGATCGAGCCATTGCTCGATGGAGGATTTCGGTGCGCAGAGCTTGTTATCCGCAACCGTAACCTTTGTCAAATTCGTGAGGCTGGTGATGCTCGACGGCAGCGCAGTAAGCTCGTTGCCTGAAAAGAGCAGCACCCGCAAGTTTGCAAGCGCCGAGATGCTGTCGGGGATCTCCGCAATGCGGTTATCCTGAAGATACAGCTCCTTAAGACTCGTCAAGCCGAGAATCGCCGCTGGAAAACCGGTGAGCGAGTTAGACCAGAGCCGCAGGGAAACGAGCCGCGTGCACGTACCAAGTGAGGGCGGCAGCGAAAAGATGTTGTTGCTCGACAGTACGAGCGTTTCAAGTGAAGAAAGACGCTCAATAGCCCAAGGCAGCGAGTCCAGTTGGTTTCCGCTCAAATCCAGCGTTCGCAGCTTTTCACAACTGAAAATCGGAGCGGGAACCGAAGTAAAGGCGTTTGCCGCTCCATTGAATGTGCGAAGCTCGGTTAGATTTCCGAAACTCGGCGGCAGTGATGTCAGGTTATTGCCCTCTACGGAAAGCGTGCGCAGATTCTTGCATCGAATCAGCGCGGGGGGGAATTCGGCTAACCGGGAATAGGTGCAGACAAAGGAGCTAAGGGCGGGCAAGGCGCCGAGCGTATCGGGGAGCGAAACGCCCTCACTTTTTTTTATCACGATCGAATGCAGGAATGAAAGCGTCCCAATGCTCTCATGGAGTGAAGCAATTCCGGACCTCGAAAAGTCCAGGCCTCTGATGCGGTTAAAGCTGACCCGAACGATTTCGTCGAAAAGATCGATCGCGATGCCCTGACTATCTAAAAACCAGGCTACTCTCAACGAATCCTCGATTTGCTGAAAGGGCAATCCGATTCCTTCGATAACCGTCTTTTCGCCGGGGTTGACGGTAATATCGCGTATTATCGCGGGATGGGCCCGATCGTTCGCCGAGGCCACGGCGATTGCATAGACTCCCGGCGCAAGAGACAGATCGAATACGCCGTTTGCGGATTTCCTTTCCTTATTGGCGCCGAGGACGTTCAGGATGATAGAAACAGTATCATGCAGATATTCTTTGTCGATAGTGCACGAAAGCGTACCTTCAAGACCGAGTGTCAATGTGTCAACAAATATGCTTTCGCCGCTTTCATCGACATGCACGGGATGCGCGCGAGCGACGTTGCGGACGCTTTCGAATGCGTACAAAAGATACTCTCCGGGACTGACGTTGTTGAATCCATATACCCCATTTTCGTCGGTCGTATCTTTATAGACGCCGGTATCAACGGAAACCTCGGCTGAGTATATCGACTGGCGCATAACGACAAGAGCATTCTCCAGCGCCGCGCCGGTCGTATCGCGCACTATGCCGGAAATCTGTGCAAAGGCCTCGCCACCCGAGCTGCCCCCCGAGCTGCCCGCCGCGCTTTCTAAAGGGCTGCAGCCGAATATAACGGTCAATGCCGATGCAAATGCCAAAAAAAAGATCACTTTGTTACTCATCGCGGGCTCCATTTTCCCGAGGTTTTGACAAGGGAAAAATCTGCACATTCACCTGATAGATCCGGTCGGCACCGTCCTCTGAGCTGATCTCGTGAATTTTTCGACGAAACTCGCGCATTTCGGCTACCATGCGGTCATATCCTTTTTTTGTGACTGCCGCCGTAACCCATGAGACGCGCCGTTGTTCTTCGGGAATGTTGTTGAAGGCATATTCGGCCAGCTCGAGCGTGCTGAGCGCGTAATTGTTGATCGCCATTGCATATGATTTGGTTCCGGTATCGATATGACGATCGACCGGCCTGAAAAAGCCGTTCTCATCCTGTTTGATCATGCCGAGGGACTGCAGAAGCTTTACTGCGCGACGAGCTTCTCGCGAAGAAATCGTCGGCGAGAGCATGGCGGCAAGCTGACGGTAATCATCCTTGAAATCGATCAGCAGCAAAACAAGCCTGACCGCTGAATAATACCATTTATCGTAGTACTTGAAATGCTTCTTGTCCACTTTGCGGACCGCGGCCTCGGGAAAGGCCATCATCTGGTCGAATGCATCACGTTTGGCGCCGTATTCGCTTGATTGATTGTAGCTCACCAAATTGAGAAAATACTCTTTCCGGCGACCGGTCAGGCCAAAATAATCGGCGAACCCGTGGGCCAACACTTCGGATATATTGGCCTTACCATTAAGGATAAGTGAGAGGTGACCGGCTGATTTGATGCCGACATCCCGGCACACGGAGCGATACGATACTCCCGTCCCTTTGCTCTTGAGCGCCTCGTAGGCGTCGCGCAGGAATTTCCTGTAATCCGTATACTTGAAAACATCAGGTTTCCTGCGTTCGGCAGTTCCCATCGATCAGGCCTTTTGTTGCGGCATCTTCAGCCATCCGCGCCGTGTATGTATTTCTTATCTGGCGCCGTAAAGACGGCGTGAACAATTTCCCTTGTCATCAGAAACAATCGCAATGCCCGGCGCACAAGCCGTTACGTTGGACGGATCACGATTCTCAAAACCGTCCCGCCATGCGCTGCGCGCTATTGGGCGCCCGCGTACATCGTACAAAACGCGCGCCCCCGCTTTCTGGAAAGCATGACTTTCAACTTTACTGAATCTTTTTACCTTTTCGGCGCTGCCGGCTTCCGGGGTGATATCCAGCCGAACCACGCCAAGAGCGCCGTTTATACGGGCGGTGAGGCGGAACGCGCCTTCCCGACGCAAAAAACCCTCGTCCAGCGCGAACATTTCATAAGGCATTTCATGCTCAACGCCTTCTACGGCGTAATCAGTCGTGCGATATACGTCATTGTATTCCGTTATGGTAATCACGCCTTTGCCGTCAACGCGCGGCCGTGCATTTCTGTATACCGTCGGCAAGGTTACTTCTTTTTTCCACCGCGACTGACCGAACTCACGCCAGCGCAGAACGCCGGCTTTCCCATCCGGCGTATACCGATAACTCACCAGCGGCTTACCGGCGGGCGAAATCGTCACGCCGGCTTCCATTATGTACCAGTGCCCCGACGCTACGATGTCGGCGGTTTCCGTTCGCATGGGAAGCCCCTCGATTCGGCTTCCATCCGATCTATTCCAGGTTTCGCCTTTGTCGTCCGAGCGTGCGTAGGCGATTACCGTACCCCATGCGGGAGACGGATCCGGAGCGAAACCAGAATTGTCGTCGGTAAAGCCTACCGCTAGATGAAGCCTGCCGGCGGCGTCAAAGAATATATCGTTGCCCCAGGAAATGTGTGCGGTATTCTCAACCCCGCCCACACCTTCCCAGAATATTACTTTATTGCCGTTGGGCCGCCATTGATCGACATTGGCTTCCGGGTGCACTTCCGAATAAATGGGGGCGCTATCTCCCAGCGCCGTCCAGGTTTCCGACGAGGCATCATAGCGGGCGAGCGCAAGGGCCACTTTCCCCGGGTTATTGGTCCAGTAGGCATCATCACGCACCCATTGACGCGACACGGTATAGAGATTCCCGTCGGTATCATTGACGAAACGAAGCCTGCTGAATCGCGCGCCGGGTATAACCTTTACCGAGTCTCTTCCGTAGAATGAAAAGGAGCTTATGTCTTCGGAATTGTCCGACTTCCAGTACAGGCAAGGCGCGGTTCTACAGGGCTCCCGCAGGTGATCATCTTTGCCGGTATCGGGATGGTGGTTCATATCGCCTGAAATATGAATGTATCCGTTCGCGTCTACCCCGAGAGAAAACGCATTGCCGGCATTGTCAAGTGCGTGGAAATCTTCGGCGACCAGGGCCACTTCTGTTTCTTCGCCGCACATTTTCGCTATCCTTGGACGCCGTTGCGCATCGGTGAAAACTACGTAGGTGCACCCTTTATGGCTGTAAATGCTCGAAAAGCCGTTCGAGTAATTGTAGCGGGAGCTGCCTATGCTGTCAGGGACCTTCCACTCGACGATCATTTCGATCGATTCTTTTTGAAGATCGACCTGGCCGAAAGCCCCCTGGAGCATTCCCGTGAGCGCTATTAAAACTTTAGGGTCAAGCAGATTTAGCTTATGAGTGGTCATTTTGCCGGTGTTGAGCGCTTTTTCTGAAAGCGCCGGTCAGAGTTTTTAAGTATACCCGCGCACTGTCCCGCGGAAACCTGGCGGCAATAGGCATTGCGCAGAATTCAATAGAGAATAAAACGGAAATCCGCCCTACTCACGAATATACAGAATAATTATAGCAGATTTTAAAATAATTGCGTTAAGTAATAAAACAGCGCTCATTGCAGAACGCAAGAACCAAAAAGACGAGGGGAGCGGCGGCCATGCATTGCCCGCCGAGCCCCTTTTTTCAGTTTTCCGAGCTTATTCCTTGCGCAGAAAGGTTTTCTTTATAAAGCCATTGCCGTCCGCTACGATATGTACATTCGATCCAGACGTCGGACATTCGCGCGATGCAGCCGCTTCAATGCGCCGTCCTTGCAGGTCGTAGTGTAGCGCAACGGGTGTTGGCGCAGCTAACCGCGGCAGCCGCCTCGAATCCGGTTTTGTTCCAACTACGATTGGAGTATCCGGCGTAATATCGAGGCGCACTATCCCGAAAACATCCAGATTACTGCGCACGCGAACTTTAGCTGAATTGCGAAACTTGCCTGTTTCCAGGAAATACCCCTGATCCAAAGCGAAAAAGTCATAGGGGAGCCCAAGAGTCTCGACCCCTTCGCGAGCATAATCCAAAGTCCGATAGCAATTTTCACCGTTTAAAACCGTCAATACGCCTTTGCAATCGACCCGCGGTTTGGCGCGCCGATAAAAACGCGGCAGCGCATACTCCTCTTTCCATGATGATTCGCCGAATTCACGCCATTTCGAAACCGTTGTATTTCCATCGGGAGTGTAACGATAGGCTACCACCGGCTTCCCTCTGGGGGAAACGGTTACCCCAGCCTCCATTATGTACCAATGTCCCCCGGCAACAATATCGGCTGTCGCCGATCGCATCGGGAGCGAATCGATCCCGATGCCGTTCGCCTTATGCCATGTCTCCCCCTTATCATCAGAATACGCATAACAGATCGCGGTTCCGGCGCCTGGGTGCGAGCCGTTACCCGAGTTGTCCGTATTCATTCCAGTCGCCAGGTGAAGTCGATTGTTTTCATCGAAGTAGATATCGGTATGCCATGTCTGATAAGGGGTGCTGTCAACCCCCGTAGGTTCCCAGAAGATAACCTTGTTATGATTGGGCTCCCATAAATGCGTGACCGACATCGGATCGGTAAATTCAAATATCGGCGCTTCACCGCCTAAGGCAGTCCATGTTTTGGTTGCGACATCGTATCGCGCAAGCCCCGTCGCCACTTTGCCTGGATTGAATGTCCAGTGCGGATCATTGCGAACCCATTGGCGAGAAGAGGAATACAGATCGCCTTCCCGGTCGTATAAAAAATACTGGTACGTATGCCCTGAACCCGGGATGACCCGTGCGGAATCGCGTCCATAAAAAGTGAATGAGGAAATATCTTCGGGATTATCCGATACCCAGTAGAGGCATGTCGCGGCAATATAGTAATCGCTATAATGGTTTGTATTATCACTCCCGAAGGGGAAACCGTGCATATCGCCCGCAACATGGATGTATCCGTTTTTGTCAAGGCCGATAGAAAAAGTATTGTGCCCATCCACCATCGCTTCATAGTCATCGGCAAGCTTTTCAATTTGCGCATCCCCATCCTTGATTTTAGCTATGCGGGGACACCAATTTTTGTCCGTAAAAACCGCGTATGTATATCCGTTGAATGTATGCACCGGGGAAGAAGTATTGTTGTAATTATAATAAGCGCAGCCAATATCCTCGGGAACGGTCCATTCAACGACCGCTTCGAGCGTCTCGTCATCGAGACTCGCGGACGAAGCGAATGTCGCCGCCGAAAAACAAAGCGGCGCGCACAATATCACAGGATGCAATTTCATACTATCTCCTTTTTGTAGAATTTGATTTAGATTTGACACAGCGGCTAATCGCCTGAAGCTGAATGCCGGCAGATGCATAGCGAATTTGCTCTCTATTGCACGCCTCTCGGTGTACTGCATCCTCACTTTCCGTCGCCGCAATGGCGCTTCTATATAAGCGCCATTGCGATCTGCAAGGATATACATCCCCAGGCTCTCCAATCGCGTTTGGCCGCTGTTTTGGTCACCGCCGCCGGACTATATGCCTGCTATTTCATCAGAAGGCGCTTTGCGACATTCCCCTCGCTGTCTTTGACAACGCAAACGGCATTGCGTTTCAGTCCGTCCGGCGCCTTTCCCACGTCAATTATTCTTCCGCGGAAGTCGTAATGAACGACTGCGTGAGCAGGGTTTTTGTAAAGAGAACGCGAGACTCCCGGCGACTTGCGGGCGCCAACGACGGCATCGGGCGTAATATCGAGCCGTACTATGCCGAATTGGTCTTTGTTCCCGACACGCACTTTTGCGGTCATGCGAAACGCGCCTTCGCTTTCGAGGTATCCCTTGTCAAAGGCAAACAGCTCGTTGGACATTTCGGTTTCGACGCCTTCAACAGCATAGTCCGTTGTCCGGTACACATCATCATATTCGGTGACGGTAATGACTCCCTTACGGTCCACGCGTGGTTTGGTTCTACGATACATTTCCGGAAGAACCACTTCATCTTTCCAGCCGTTGTCGCCATATTCGCGCCATCGACTTGTGGAGTTACCACCCGTTCCGTCGGTGGTATATCGATAGGAAACCAGCGGTTTCCGATTGGGCGAAACCGTGACCCCCGCCTCCATTACATACCAATGCCCGCCGGCAACGAGGTCGGTGGTGGACGCACGCATCGGAAGCGATTCGATGAGGCTTCCATCGGCCTTGTGCCACGTCTCACCTTTGTCATCGGAGTAGGCGTAGCAAATAGCGGTTCCGGCGCCCGGATGCGACCCATTGGATGAAAAATCGGTATTCATACCAGTGGCTAAATGCATGCGATTATCGTCATCGATAAAGACGTCGTTCCCCCATGTCTGGTAACAGGTGCTGTCCACGCCGGTGTGTTCCCAGAAGATCACTTTGTTATGATTAGGCTCCCACATATGCGTGACCGCACGGGGGTGATGCTCCGTGAAAATCGGCGCTTCGTCGCCCAGCGCCGTCCATTCCTGGTCATTTTCGCTGTACCGCGCCATTCCCAAAGCGATTTTTCCTGAATTGTATGTCCAATGATGATCGTTTCGTACCCATTGGCGGGAGATAGCATATAAGTCACCGTCTTTATCGTTGAAAAAATTCAGATACGTAAAACCCGCTCCAGGTATGACCCGCGATGCATCATTGCCCAGGAAAGTGAATGAGGAGACATCTTCGGGATTATCGGATTTCCAATACAGGCAACTCGCGGAACGAAACGGCTCATCCAGATGATCATTGCCGTCCATTGGGTGATGATGCATATCGCCGGCAATATGGATATAGCCATCCTTGTCGATACCGAGTGAAAACGTGTTATGGCCGTCCGCAAGCGCTTTATACCCATTCTCGACAATGCCGATTTCAGCTTCACCATCCTTGATTTTAGCAACGCGGGGACAATGGTTTTTGTCGGTAAAGACTGCGTAGGTGTACTCGTTATAAGTATAGATGTAGGAGTAGATATTGTCGAAATTGTGCGGCGAGCTTCCGATATCTTCCGGTACGGCCCATTCGATTACAAGTTCGATTCGCTCATTGCTCAGATCACAAAAAGCCGGCGCATTTACGAGAACAATTGCGCTGAAAACCAAGAAAGACAGCCTTGAACGGAACATGCTTCCCCCTTCTGAATAGTTGATATTTTTGTAGCCTCCCGCCGCATCGACCCACGAGGAGCGGAAATTCAAGAATCACAAAACAAACAGAATCCGGTTAACGTGCCAATGTCTATAAAACAACTAAGTGCTACACTCCTTAATATAATGGCGTTTTGCTCAACATGCCATGCAAATATGTCAAAGCTGATAAAACAACATGCTTGGAAAGGAATCGCGAGGAGGAAACTGTCGGAATGCCGCATGTAGATAAAGAAACGAAATGTGGATGAAGGGACTGGGAGCTGCGAAACGGTTTTGCGCCATTTCCCTTCCCGCCGGATCGCACCGCGAAAATCCCGGAAACCGTTGCCGGACTGTATTTTATCTCATTTGCCCGTAGCGCTATGGCTCTCTAGGACCTAAGCTGAGCGATTCTCTCGCGGAAAATCGCATCAACTCCATGGCCGATAAGGGTTTCACCGATCTTGAACATACCATCTATCAGGTATGCCCTGCGATCGGTTCAAACCTTCTCGGCTCATGAACTTGCGCGCTTTCCTCGCTCAGAATCGCTCAACTTAGGTAAGACATAGATTTAACGGGTACGTAATGATACTATTAGACTTTCCGAACACCGGATGCTTGAACAGGGGCGTCGACCCGAAATCAGCCCCAAACCGGTCCGGAAGATTTGTATGAGGGGCACTGTGGCTGCTAAGGTACGCATACCGGTAATAATTGTCGGAAATAAAAGTGATCGCTGGGCACTGAACCGCATAAGGGCGGGGATGGATAATCGGGAAGATGTCGTAGAGGATGCGGTGCGGGAGATTATCGGTCGGATTCGTGACGAGGGAGATCGGGCTCTGTTCGATTATGCTCTAAAATTCGATAAGAGTAGTCTGACTGCCAAAAACGTTCGAATAACCCCCGATGAAATCAAAGAGACCGCCTCGAAGGCCGATCCTGGTATGAAAAAAACGATTCGAGCGGCGGCAAAACGGATAAAGGAGTATCATACCCGACAACGGCGATCCGGCTTTTCGATGCGGTCCGATGAAGGTAAACTGGAATTCATGTTGCGTCCCTTGAGCCGGGCGGGCTTGTGCGTGCCGGGTGGGTATACATCGTATCCCTCGAGCATTCTGATGTGTGCGATTCCGGCACAGGTTGCGGGAGTGAAAGAGATCGCCGTCATTACGCCCGGACGACGCCAACTGGACCCCTCGATGGCGTATGCGTTTAACCATCTCGGAATCGACGAGGTCTATCGCGTTGGGGGAGCGCATGCCGTGGCCGCTTTGGCATACGGCACGAAAAGCGTTCCACGAGTCGACAAGATAGTCGGCCCCGGGGGCGCTTTTGTTGCGACAGCCAAAAAGCTGGTGTATGGCGCGGTCGATATCGACAGTATTGCCGGTCCCAGCGAGGTCACAATTCTCGCCGACGATTCGGCAAACCCGGAATGGATCGCCCTTGACCTGCTTTCTCAGGCCGAACACGGCACCGGAGACGAACGGGCGCTGCTGGTATGTGAGAGTGAAAAACTGGCCCGATCCGTGCATGCACACCTTGAGACGGAGATTGCACAGTCACCGGTCAAAGAGGTATTCGATCGTCTTGTGCGCGGGGCACTGAGCATCTGTGTGTGCCAAACAAGAGAGCAGAGTATCCGTATTATTAACGATATAGCCCCGGAGCATCTTGAAATCATGACCGAATCGCCTCGAAGCGATCTCAGGAACGTACAGAATGCATCCGCGGTTTTCCTGGGGCAATACTCTCCGGTTGCGACAGGTGATTATTTCATAGGTACCAATCACGTGCTCCCAACAGGTTCGGCCGCACGGTATGCTTCTCCTTTGGGAGTCGATGATTTTGTGAAACGCATTTCGGTGGCAACAGTTACGAAAACCGGATTGCATGGAGCGGCCGACCATATTTCTCGATTTGCGCGGGCCGAAGGCTTTGTCCACCATGCTTTGAGTGTAGAAAGAAGGATCAGGCGATTTTGACCCGACTTCGGCAAATCGAGCAGATTTCGCATTCCCAGCCCGACCATCGCACGCACTTTGTTTCGGTTCGATATGCAGAGAAGGACTCATCAGGAGCTTTTTCCGGTTTTCACGAAGGCAAGCCTTTCAACTTTAGTTTTGAATTCTGATCTTCCGTCCTCCCGCGGAGCGGGACGGGACGATTTGGGTACTATGACGCGAAAAAACGGTCTTCTCTGGTTCGGTGATGATGCTGTTTCCCAAAAAGGGAACGATTCTCCTCAAAAGACAACCAGGGGAAAGCGACTCCTGGTCGTTCTTCTGGTGGTACTCTTTGTTGTGGCTGTCGGTGCGGGTGCCGCTTTGAGGTTCGGTTACCATATGTATCAAACCCTCCCAAGCCCATCGGAGTTGCAGAACATTCATCCACCGCTGTCCTCCAAATTGTTTGCCGCCGACGGAACGCTGGTTCATGAGTTCAGCATCGAACGACGCTCCTGGGTTTCGCTCAAAGACATTCCGGCGGACCTGCAGCATGCGGTTATTTCGATAGAAGATCGACGATTCTATTCGCACTGGGGAATCGATGTACGAAGAATATTCGGTGCGGTTGTGGCTGATGTTCTCGCGGGCGAATATGTCCAGGGAGCGTCGACTCTAACCCAGCAGCTCGCCCGAAATGTGTATCTCTCTTTCAGGACTTCCTTGATTCGCAAAATTCGTGAGGCCATGACGGCTGTGCAGATCGAAAAGAATTTTACAAAGCGTGAAATCCTCGAGCTGTATCTGAATCAGGTCTATCTCGGAGCCGGAGTGTATGGAATGGAAGCTGCGAGTCGGCGGTATTTCAGCAAGCCGGTAGACGAACTGACCCTCAATGAATGTGCCGTTCTAGGGGGAATGATTCAGCTTCCTGAGCACTATCGACCGGACAAGTCCGACAATCTGAAACGAATCCGAAATCGCCGAAACGCCGTTCTGAGCAGCATGAAAAGCATGGGCTACATCGATTCTCGGCAAATGGAACTAACCGTTCAGGATTCCATACCCTCAAACCCAACCAAACCGGGATCCAAGGTCGCTCCGTATTTCGTCGAAACGGTTCGTCGATATATCGAACGCAATTACGGCGAGAACATGCTCTACAACGAAGGGCTGGCCATACATACAACACTGGACTACGATGCTCACGACACGGTTGATCAGGCGGTAAGTTCGCACTTGGACACGCTTCAGAAGAAAACAAACCGGATTTTCCTGGACAGCACGAAAGCATACCGGGACCTTGGGGTCACGCGGTCGTTTTTCCTCGAACACTTCGATTCCTTGTACGCGCTCAACAAAGAGACGTACGAAGCACTCCCCGATTCACATCAGCTTCGGAAGGTTCAAGCCGCAGTGTTTGCAATGGATGTGCACACCGGTGCGGTCCGGGTGCTGGTTGGCGGGCGGGATTTTTCTGAAAGCAAATTTAACCGGGCTCTTCAGGCGCGACGGCAACCCGGCTCGGCGTTCAAGCCCATCGTGTACGCGGCCGCGCTTGAAAAAGGTTATACGCCGGCCTCGATTCTTCTCGATCAGCCCATCACACTTGAGACTCCCGAAGGTATATGGCGGCCGGAAAACTACGAGCGTGAGTTCTATGGTCCGGTGCCGCTTCGATACGCGCTCATGAAATCGATAAACCTGGTTGCGATCAGGGTGTTCCGTGATCTTGGAGCCCATGAGGTCATTTCGCTGGCTCGTCGCATGGGACTTCGTCAACGACTGAACCCGGTACCGGCCCTTGCGATCGGCGCCTGTGAAGCGCTTCCGGTGGAAATGGTACTAGCTTACAATGTCTTCCCCAATCACGGTGTTAAAATCGAGCCCTATTATGTAGAAAAAATACTCGACAAAAACGGACGGGTTCTTGAACAGCACAAGCCGGCCGAGGGGGAACAGGTGGTCTCGCCGCAAACGGCTTATCTCATGACCAGTCTTCTTTCTTCGGTGGTGACGTCGGGAACGGGGGCATCCATTCCGGCGAAGGGATTCACGCGCGCGGCGGGTGGTAAAACCGGAACGACCAATGATTACTCCGATGCGTGGTTTGTTGGATTCACACCGCAGGTCAGTTGCGCCGTTTGGGTGGGCATAGACGAACGACGGTCCATGGGGTACGGGGTTACCGGTGCCAGAGGGGCGATTCCGATCTGGGTTCCTACCATGAAAGCCCTTCACCGGGACCGACCGTCCGCAAGGTTTGGTCCGCCCGAGCAGGGAATCGTTGCGGCTCAAATATGCGAGAAGACCCACGGGCTGGCGACACGATACTGCCCGAAAACCTATAAAGAAATCTTCGCGGCCGAGCATCTTCCCGATACCTGCGACGTACACGTCTTAAGGCGCCGACGGAACAAAAACGACATCCTGAATTATTTCGGAACACAGAGCAAACCACGAAAATCCGACGAGGATACCAAGCGGTCGCGGTCGCTTATGTTCTAATCTAACTGACACGAATCCCGGGGAATATGGAACAGGCGACGAATCCCAACTGCGGGCGAATTTATCTTCTGTGCCCGCAGTGCGGGACGGAGGTGTTCTACTTGCGCGATGGCGCTAATCGCTACCAAACTTTCCGAGTAACTCACGACTACCGGCTCGTTTCCGAAAACTGCTCTGCAAAACCAAATCCTCCTCCCTTCCAGGAAACACGAATCAATTGCACCAGTTGCTCCTGGGGAGGCAAATTGTCCGAGCTGAAGACATCCTTTCTGGGCCTCACCTGATCTTCCTGGAGACGGATGTCCATTCAAAAAGCAATTATATTTGCTTCTTTGAAGAGTTTAGTAGAAAATTAACCGGAGGATGAAAGAATGGGTGAATTTCTTGGAAAACTTGCGATAAGTGCTCTCAGTCTGGGCGCGGCGGTGTATATCGTGCCCGGTATGCGGGTCGACGGGCTGCTCACGCTTCTTATTGCCGCATTTCTGCTGGGAATCGTAAATGCGATTGTGCGGCCCGTGTTCATCATTCTGACCCTGCCGATCACCATTCTTACCCTGGGCATTTTTCTTCTTGTCATAAACGCCGCAATGCTCGGCTTCGTTGCCTGGATCCTGCCCGGTTTTTACATCAGCGGGTTTGGCGCCGCGGTCCTGGGCTGGCTGGTGCTGACTATCATAAGCTGGATCGCATCGGGTATTTTTCGGGGTGAAAGCTGAACCGGACTGATTCCAGACTACTCCGCGGGCGTTGCCGCGGAATCCGACACCATCGCGGTTGTCGGGTCCAACGACGTGGAATCGGTCGCGGTTTGCAGTGGTTCGGGACACGGTCCGCAGCATCGGGCCGAGTCCGGGGTGGTCCTGTGGATGTACCGCTCGTATTGCTCATAGAACCCGTGAGGGGCTTTGTGTCCCGCTTTCTTGAGAAGGTCGCGGGAAAGAAACTTGTGAAGCGATTTCCCATCACGTGCCCCGGTGTATTTCTGGTTGCACTCACCGATACATGCAATGGTTATATCACGGATGTCCGGCGGCGCGGTGTCGTCCCCCAGTTTCGCCAGGTCGATCCGTATGACCGCATTCCACAGACCATAATTTGTCCGACGCTTTGATGTAATATCCGCATTGAACGGTCGAAGGACATCATCAGAGGTACCGCTTTTCGCGTAATTGCTCAACGGCTGGGATACCCCCATTTCGAAGGGATCGAACCGGGTATCGTACAATGAGGCGCTGTCGTCTGCGGGGGTGTATGCAATGTCATACTCCGATAAACCATCCCACTTGTTCGAGGTCAGGCGTTTGTGTAACCCAAGGTGGGTCGGTCGCAGATTATTGATATCGGAAAACGGATGATACCGGGTAACGGTATCGAGTGCGGCAACCGGTATCACTCTATCGTTGAGAGCCAGAGAATCGATTACCAGACTGGGACGATTTGCCGGATTCTCGATCAGTGTATTGTCGTACAACATGTTGAACAAATGAGCCTGCTCATACAAGGTAAGCTCGAGCGTTCCCAGCGCTACCGAATACATGGAGTCTGAAACAGGAACGCGTTTCCCATAAGCAATCATCGAGTCGGCATCGACGCCCAGAATGCGTGTCAGCTCTTTGTACACCCGTACCCCTGTGACATGCTTGAGTTTGAGATCGTTCTTGATACGCCCAAAAGCACCAAGGCGATAGAAAAGCCGATTGAGCGCGAATGCGTCTTTCGACGGTTTACCGTTGTCGTCGACCAGGGTTCGATTGAGTCGGTAGGCGGTTTCAACCCCGAGAATATTGTTGGATGTCGCAAGATGGTCGAATACGTAGTTGCACCCTTCGAGAATGTAGCCGTGATTGTGCATGCGATATCCCCTGCCGGGCACCGCACTCTTCGCAAATTCGGCTTCGTAGACACCCGTCCTCAATTTGTGGAGTGTTCGCTGCCAGGGCTTGTCCGACCCCACGGATACCGTGTCCGTCCATTTACTGTAAGGCTGGAATACACCAAGGTCGTAGCACAGTGCATTGTAGATGGGTTTCGCGGTCGATGATCCGTTCGGGGTGCGAAAGTGGATCAGCGAGGCGACCCGTGATCCGATCTTGTCTCGGGAGTAATAGGCCAGAAGCTTGCCGCTTTCAGAGTCGAGAATAGAGTAGGCATAGTACTGCCCATCGACTTTCATCGGCTTTCGGGTGTAATAGAATGCGCTCCGTCGGTATTCGTTCTTCCCCGTCTTCTTGTACCTGATATTGGTAACCAGCGTATCTCCGGGTTCGAGCGTCACTTCAAATTCCGAATTGGGTTCACTAAAAGTCGCCGTATTCCGCAGAACGGATTGGTGGCGAAGCGTATCACGAGGTGCATATCCGAGCATAACACTCTCGCCGTGGCTTCCTACCCGGACATCGGTCCTGATGGTGGTATCGGGACCATATCCACGCGCATTCACGAGACTTTCGAGTTCCCGCTGCAGATCGAGATCGATGGTCAAGCGTATATGAAGATTGCCTTTCTTTCTGATCAATGAATTGGGATCAATGATATCCATTTCCGCCAAATCGACTTCGGAACCACGTGTTCGTTTGACCGTCTGGAGCCAGAACTCATTTGCCAGATCCACCAGATGCCCATAATCGGTATAGATCCGTTTGGGGCGGGAAAAGGTCAGGCTGTCTATTTCAGTAAGCACTTTCTTCTGCTTGGCATCATTCCATCCCAGCTCCTCGGCCATGCGCGGCATATCTACACGGCATTGCCGCGCAATTCGCCCGTGCAGATTGCGTCCCCATTTCACCATCCGTGCCAAATAAATGCATTCGGCATCGGTAAGCTCCGAAAGGTCTTTATTCAGGAGTCCCGAGGCAATATCTTTGTAGCCGATAAGTCCGTAATCGCTTGTGACGCAGTGATTGAGGTACACCTCGAAGATTTCATCGGGGGTGTACATCCGACGAAGTGCCGCGGATATTTTCATTTCACGCACTTTGCGGTCGATGCTGCGGCTCACGTATCTCCGCCCCTCTTCATCGAGATCGGAAATGAACAACTTGGCTACCTGCTGGGTGATGGTTGACGTTCCCTTCGGCACCGAAAGTGAGAATTCCGAGACCGTTTCCCATGCAGCTCCAAGCGCCGCCCGGACATAGCTATCGAACTCGAAACCCAGCTCGTTCTCACGAAAATTTCCGTCTTCGGCGGCAATCAGAGCGGTTAGGAGCACCTTGGGAAACTCATCGACCTTCCCCCGGGTATGATCCGTCTTGATCAGCGCAATCCGTCGGTCTCGTCGGTCGGTTATTTCAATAGAGTTGGAATACGCGTTGATACGGTTCAGTCGCCTGATGATGCTCAATGAGGGATAATCCTTCACCCGGACCCCGTCGACCACAAGCACTTCGGAATCGTTCTCACGTTCCTGGTCGGCAATTCGCCCAGCCTCCCGACTCATCGCATCACCGTCCAAAACATCTTTCCAGGCGGCGCCGTACTCCCGTGACAACAGGCCCCGCTCTTCAAGATCCACTAGTCGTCGGCCCCAACCGCGAAAATAGGAGTTGAAAACGGCGCGAGCCGCGAGAAACCCGGGATACGCGGCGGCTCCACCAAGCAGGGCTATAATTGAGATCACGACAAAGAACTTTTTCATATTCGGCGACTCGAGTTCAGGATCGTGCCGTCACAATCCTCGTTGGAAACGGGTGCAACCCGCGACATTTCCGCGGGGGATCCGGAAGATTATCAAACAAACAGAATCCCTGTTGGGCCATTTCCACGTCACGGAACCATACATGAAATTCAAAATGCCCAAAATCCCACCTCCGCGGAAAATATTCGGAAAGAGGGCATCCTCTGGGTACCGCTCGGTTTTAGAAACTATTTTCGATAGATACCCGAAGAAGCGTGGTACTCCGGTGCGAGCAAAAAAAACGGTTCGGACAGGCCATTCAACGAATCCTCGCTCGTCACGGACTTCGCCACTGCTGACTTCGGATAACAGTATAGTAAATTGCGTCACGACCCGCAAAGTGGTCGGTTGCCGTCACCGGCTCAGGATATAATTATGTTCCAGAAAAAAGACCGTTTTCGCCGTTTTTTCGTGCTGCTTACAGGCACGGCTCTTATGCTGGCGTCATGTACTCCCAAAGAGGCACGCCGACCTTCACAAAGAGCCGAGGAGCAACGGATCCGTGTTCGAACATCCGGCGACACCGCCACCTACGTGGTTGAGTTCGACGACGCGCGGCTCAAGAAAAAGTTTCAGAGGTCTCTCGAGAATTACCTCTCTTCCTATCCGTTCGATACGCTCATAAACGATACAATTCGCGAATACGTTACTCTTCGTCTGCTGCGAAAGCCGCCCACCGAAGAGCCGGAGCAGTTGGAGCTTGAACCGTTACCGGAACACGAATTCCGTGAAGAGGAGATTCCACCCGATTCAATCTTTGCGTTTCCTGCCGACACAGTGCGGGATACCGGGGTTGTCGGCGGCACCGCACGCCTGTACACGAGCCGGGGTTTTGTGGACAGTAAGCTTCTTGCACTGATCTCTCCGCTCCCCTTCGCACCCCCCGGCGAGGTTCGGGAATTCTCCCCGGCGCCGACGGATACCTTAACTCCGAAGTCACTCCTCAAAGTGGACATGCCGAACCCCAGTCGGGTACGGATCGTACTCGGCGAGGGGCTCACGAATGGAGTCGGTCAGGAGGTTACGGCATTCGATATCGTACAGGCATGGCATGACTACGCGAAGGCGCATCCCGGTGAAGCCGCCGCGATGTTCAAGGAAGTACGTGGTGTTCGGGAGTTTGTTCGCGGCACCGAAGCCATAATCCCGGGGGTGAATGTCGCAAATGAACGTACAATTATCCTGGCGCTTCGGCAACCAGACCCATTCGCGCTTTACCGCCTGTCGACCCCTCGGCTTCTTCCTCCCCAACTGAAACTGGGAGCATACTATGTGGCAAAACAGGAAGGTAATCGTCTGCTGCTGAAAACAAACAGGAACCATTATCCGGGAGGTGGATTTCTGGACGAACTCACGGTTGTGATGCTAGGAGACAATAATCCGATAGTTTCTTTCTCTCTTGGTCGATATGAGGGTCTGGTGCTGAGTGACACCGAGGATCTCACCTACGCCCGTCGCACATTGGGGGAAGGGGCCAATTTCTTTGACTACTCGGTCGATCGATTTTTCCTCGCCGTTAACATACCCGATCAGTCGATCCGATGGCGGATTCGTGCGGCCGTTGATCGCGCGGAAATGCTTGGAAGCGCGACCGGGGCGTCGGGAAAACTGATCGGGGCAGTCGG
Source organism: uncultured Fibrobacterota bacterium (assembly GCA_964346405.1). Classification (GTDB taxonomy): domain Bacteria; phylum Fibrobacterota; class Chitinivibrionia; order Chitinivibrionales; family CAYFVL01; genus CAYFVL01. Next base: position 6,484 of record CAYFVL010000018.1, on the reverse strand, counting down.
GGTAGACGTGCCCGCCGCAATGGCGGAACTTTCGGGACAGGTTCCCGGAGGTGCTCCCCCGGTATCGAAAAAAATTCGCATCCTGTTTCGCGGTGATGACGCGGTTTCGTCACGTATTGCCGAGAAACTTTTGTCGGATTTCGGTCGGGCAGGTTTCACGGTCGGAACGGTCGGGGCCGATTCACGTACGTATGAACAGAAAATCCTGTCTCACGACTATGAGATCGCCGTCGGATGGGTTCCGCAGTCGATACTCGACAGCGAAACGGAACGGTTGCGTTTCGAAATGCTCTGGTTTGCAGGGGACCGGGGTGAAACGGCTCGGGTTGGTGACGGCCGGGAGATACCGCTTTTTACGGTTGAGAGCCGTTTGATCGCTAAAGATCGTCTAGGCTTTGTTGGCGACGAACTCTCGGGCATTTATCTTCGTCCCGAAGAAACCGACAAGGACGACACGGTCGAGTGATCCCGTTTCAGCTCATTGCATCGATGCTCGCCGGTTTGCTCATCGGACTTGCCAAAGCCGGGGTTGCCGGACTCGGTATTGCGGTGGTGCCCCTCATGGCCGAGGTTTTCGGAGCGAAGCCGTCGGTGGGAATTGTCCTTCCGATCCTCATTACCGGAGATATATTTGCCCTTGTGGTGTATCGACGATTCGCCGCGTGGAAGGTGATACTTCGCTTGTTCCCATTCGCGCTTGTCGGAATCCTCGGCGGGGTCTTTTTCCTTGATACAATTGACGGATCTCTACTTAAACGGCTGATGGGCGGGGTTGTTCTGGTTCTCATTGCCTTGAAGGTGTTCATTGCCCCGCGCTTGTCCAATCCCGGAAAAACAGCCACGTCTTTTGCACCATTGATCGCCATTGTGGCGGGAATCACCACTGCAATGGCAAATGCCGCCGGACCACTGATGACGGTCTACTTTCTCTGGATGGGACTCGAAAAGCGGGCCTTCATCGGCACGGCCGCCTGGTTCTTTTTTGTCGTGAACCTGACAAAAGTTCCGTTTCTGGCGGGTATCGATCTTATCACCCTGCAATCGCTGAAGATCAGCCTTATTGCCGTCCCTTTTGTTGTGCTGGGCGGGTTTGGTGGTGTGTGGCTGCTTCGCCGTATTTCCCAGCGGATTTTTGAGTATGCCGTCACCCTGCTTGCGGTTGCCGGGGCGGTGAAACTGCTTTTTTGAGAGATCCATTCCCCCGACGTACTCGTCGTAGCCGGTGAAGCCGAGCGTTGGAGGCTTGCTCGTTCTCGACTGCGAAACCTGGGCTCGAGCAAACGCTGGTTTTGACACAGTGTCCCTTGTCGAACCGCACGTGCTGATTTCCAGGAAGACATTGCGAAGGTTATCCATAATGGTAAAGGGGACGAGCCGTAACTCATCCCCTTGTGTTCAAGACAGTATGAAACAGATAATCAGAAATCCCTGAACGCGCCGTCTTCATCCATGGGGATGACCTTTTCGGGAGTTATTTCTTTTCCCGACGCCTTTTTCTCCGCCGGTCGAAATCTCCGTTCACCCTCGGAAGATGCAATGCGCCCTCGGGCACTGTGTGTGTTCAGTGTCCCCCGTGATTTACCCGCACCCGAATGCGATCCATTGTGGGCGACTGCGGTATCACTGTTGCCTGATCCTCCCACTATGGAGACCAACTCCGCGACAATGCCGCCGAGAGCCTGGGCCTGTCCGGACAATTCCTCACTCGCCGAGGCCGATTCTTCGGCGTTTGCGGCGTTCTGTTGCGTAACCTTGTCCATCTGTGCGACTGCCGTATTCACCTGATCGATTCCCTGCGACTGTTCATCACTGGCCGCGGAGACCTCGGCGATAAGCTGGGTCACTTTTTCAACCGACCCGACTATTTGCTCGAGGATTTTGGATACCTCGACAGATGCGGCCACACCGTTTTCCGCATTTTGCTGCGAGCCTTCGATAAGCCCCGATGTATTCTTCGCCGCTTCGGCGGATCGCTGCGCCAGGTTTCTGACCTCTTCGGCCACAACGGCAAACCCACGTCCGGCCTCGCCGGCCCGAGCAGCCTCGACCGCGGCATTGAGGGCGAGAAGATTTGTCTGCATCGCAATCTCGTCGATTGTCTTGATGATTTTCGCGGTTTCATCCGAAGACGACTTGATTTTCTCGACCGCGTCGGCCATTCTCGTCATTGCATCTTTACCCTGACGGGCAGCGGATCCGGCCTCCCCGGCCATAGTGTTGGCCTGCTTGGCACTCCCGGCGTTCTGTTTTGTCATCGAGGCCATCTCTTCGAGACTGCTCGAGACTTCTTCCAGACTCGAGGCCTGCTCGCTGGCGCCTTCGGACATCTGCTGGCCCGACGATGAGAGCTGCTCGGATGCCGAGCCCACCTGTTCGGAGCCGGATGAAAGGCCCTGGATGATTTTCTTGAGCTGACGGCCGATGGTGACGCCGAGGAAAAGGCCGATAATGAGAGCCAGCGCAAAACCGACGATCATACCGGAAATTACCAGGATCGAGGTAAAATTTGAATTCCCGTGGGCGGCCTGGACTTCCTCTTCCGCGACATCGCAGCATATCCTGACGATGTTTGCCATGTGGGTCATGGTTTCACGCTGTAGACGATATGAGTCTTCCATTGTAAGTGTGTTGATCCGGTCGTAGCGTTCGTAGGCCTGCTTGGCAAGGGCGATCATTTCATTGAAATATCCGAATGTTTCTTTGGAGGCAGGCTGCAAAACCGAGGTGAAGAGCCTTCTCGCCTCGGCGATGTTTCCGCTCTGCGCCGCCGTTCTGATGTTTCCGGCCGCTTCGTGGAAACGATGGTGCGGTGCTGCCATCGCGGCGACTATTCGTCGCAGCTCGGAGTTCTGGGTAGTAAAATTTGCAAGCCAGCGTCCGAAATTGCAGGCCGTAGCGTTGTCTCCGCCCTCAAAAGTCTGGCCTGTGAGTATCAGGTTCATCACCTGTACCTCGAGCGCGTAATGATCTCCCCTGAACCGCTGTATCTGTCCCAACAGGTCCTCGGGATTCAATATTCCGCCCTGGTCGATTTCCTGGTGAAGACCCATGATCTGGTCGTTAATATGGACCCATTGGGGAAGTATTTTCTGGAAGCTCTCCCATTCGCGCGCTTCTTCGGGCGTCTGGGGAAGAGGAGCATAGATATCAATGGCTGCCTGGTATTTCTGCCTGGCGGTCTGGATTTCCTTGTAATATTTTTGCCTTACCTCGAGGGTGTTACTACGATTGAGAAGTGTGCGGTATCCTGCAACCACCTCTTCGAGTCCGACCTCGGCTTTGAGCATGCTCTCGACCGATGGGAGCCTGACTACCCCTATTTCATCGATGTGTTTGTCGAGAGTCCCTACTGCCCACACTCCAATCCCGCCTACCATAATCGTAATTAACGCCACAATTACAAACCCGCCTATGAGTTTTGCTTGTAGACTGAGAGATTTTCCACTCATAATCATTAGCTCCTTCCGTCATTACCTGTTTTTTGATGACCGTTTCACAATTTTTTTCTCGTCCCTGCTTTGTCGCTTTGGCAACCCGATATTCCCTTCTGCGCAAGAACATACAGATCCGCTGTTGTCAGCACTCTCTCAATCTGCAAGAGCACCTTCACTTTATCTCCGAACGGCTAATGCGCCGGGAATCATGGCGATCAGCAGGAGTGAACCGAAGCCCAGTGCTATCTTCCCAGCCAACTTGAGATTTGCGAACATCTCAGCCTCCTTCTACCTTTTGGATTAATTGTGTAAGGCGGTTTACTTTATGGACGAAATTGCATCCAGTTCCGTAGCCGAAAGTACCCTGTCTATGTCAAGCAGCATCTTCACCCTGTTTTCGATCTTTCCCATTCCCAGGAGAAAGTCCGTTTCGACCGATGCGCCAAAGCACGGTGTTTCTTCGATATTTCCGGGCTCGATTTCGACCACTTCCCGAACTTCGTCAATGACAATCCCCATCGTAACCGGCCCATCTTTTCCGGCGACCATCACCACGATAATACAGGTGCGCTCCGTATCTTCCTTTGGCACAAGATTGAATTTCTTTCTGATGTCGACAATTGGAATCACTTTCCCACGCAGATTGATCACACCTCTAACGCTGTCCGGAGTCCGGGGTATGGCGGTAATCCGCTGAAGACGTATGATTTCCTGCACCTTGAGTATCTCTATTCCGAATTCTTCCTCATCGAGAAGAAAGGTCAGATACTTTCCCGCCAGTTGGACACCCAGCTCGCTGACGGAACCATTGCCGACATCTTCTTTCGAAACGACACTACTCATCTACATTTCTCCCTTTCGATCAGAACTGTTCTCAACCCACGGCCGATTTTGCCGCACCGAATGCCGCCTCGACAACATCCCAGAGTTCCTGCAGATTGTACGGATTCGTCATCCAGAAGAATACTCCCTGAGTTCTGGCATACCGCTCCAGCGGCAGTGATCCACTGGAGGAAATCACTACAACCGGACTATCCCATCCCGCTCTGTTCAGATATGTGAAAAGCATCTCCAATTGTCGCACGGATGGGACTCGCATCTGATAGAGTAAAACATCGGGCTCCGGGACCATATCGGTATCCACCAGGTCAAGAGGTCCGCCGGAAACCCGGATTTTATAGACTGTCCCGAATACCTTTTTCATCACCTCTCTGCCGAACGGTGACGAATCCATAACAAGGAGGCATTTATCTTTCATGGATATTCTCTCCGGTTTGAGGGATCGGTATCGCAACGGGCATGCCGACAAATGACAGACTGGCCTAAGTCATTGTAGGAGGGGCAGATATATTGTCGACCGATTTGGCGCACGGAGGGGGAACGTGGGGTGCGATTACCCCGGTATTACCCAAGGTATCCGGTAACCCATTGGATTTGTTTTATTTACCGAATGAGGTGGTATCGCCCCGGGTGGGAAGGAGTTACCCCGGCAAAAAGAGATCCGGGTGTCGGTGTGCGCCTTGAACACTCCCTCAACCCCGGCCTTTCCCCTACAGAGAATCGTAGATACCGGTTGCTTTGAGTTTTTCTCGGAGGTTTTTTCGGTCGAGGCCGGCGATTTGCGCGGCTCGGGTAACGTTGCCGTCGGCTGAACGCATGAGATCCGAGAAGTAGGCAATCTCGAATTCGTGCAAAACCCGATATTTACGGTCTCGGTAGGTGTCCCTCTCGCCGGTGACTCCTTTGCGCTCAGCGGGCCTGCCCAGGCTTCGTTCGACGTTTTCCCGATTGACAATCCCCTTTACCGCGCGAGATTTCAGCACCGAGACCGCCATGGCCAATTCCCGAACGTTCCCCGGCCAGTTGCCTGTAAGAAGCAGGGAAATCGCATCTGGGGTGATGCCGACTTCCGTACCAAGAAATCGGTGAACCAGCAGCCTTATGTCGGCCTTCCTGTTTCGGAGGGGAGCCAGAGCAATTGTGCCGCCACGAAGACGATACAACAGGTCACGCCTGAACTGCCCCCGTGCGACCATGTCCTCCAGATCACGATTGGTAGCGCTCACGATTCTTACGTCAACGCTTCTCGGCTGTGTCTCACCGACCCGCATGAACTCTCCGGTATCCAGAACACGAAGAAATTTGGCCTGAACCTCGAGAGGGATTTCTCCGACTTCGTCAAGAAAGAGAGTTCCGCCATGGGCGGCCTCGAAAATGCCGTATTTGGTTTTAGCGGCACCGGTAAATGCTCCCTGTACGTGGCCGAATAACTCGGATTCGATTAGAGACGGCGAGAGTCCGCCGCAATTTACCGGAATAAACTGGGCCTTTGCACGGTTGGAGTGGGCGTGCACGGCCCGAGCGACAAGTTCTTTTCCGGTTCCGGACTCTCCTGATATCAGCACCGGCAGTTCGGTGGGCGCCAGTTCACAAATCAGCGTTCGGACTTGGGCCGTCTGCTCGGAAGCGCCCGGAATCCCACAATCACCCCCGGATGAAGCGCCCTCCGGAGGTGTCCACCTTTCCACATTTTCCCTTCTGTGGAAAGCACCGCGAACCGCGAATCGAAGATGATCGGCCCGAAACGGCTTCACCAGGAACTCACATATCCCGGAATCTATACATCGATCATGGTACTCCTGCTTTGGATAAGCCGTTATGGCCACAAATTGCATTTCCGGTGATACCTTAAGAAGTGTCTCATGGAGATCGAACCCGTTCATCCCGGGCATAATCAGGTCGATTACCGCGATATCGTACGGACGACGGAGCTTGGAGGGATCGGGATGCTCGGGATTATAGGTATCAACCACATAGCCCTCGTATTCGAGAACATCCCGAACGAATTCTCTCATCCCGATATCATCGTCGGCAACCAGAACCGAACCCTGATGAGAAGGTGTTGCATGGTTCATTAGATCTTCCTGTACTTGGGTCGACCAAACCGGAAAAAAACGGGGTTTAACCCGAGTTTCGAAGCCGGTTCTCTCTCGACTGCGAAACTTGGGTTAATTAGTGCTTGTCCGAAAAGTCCCTAAAACGGACGCTGA
>CAYFVL010000017.1:0-35426 GCA_964346405.1 uncultured Fibrobacterota bacterium | reverse complement strand
CTACCTACCTTAAGAAGCTACATTTGCTGTCTACCAAATGGGGTCCACCTCACACCGGAGGGGCTACCAACTCGGTCTTGAGGATCCTGGATAATGCGGGGATATACCCGAGCTGGGGATATGACACCCCTCCGAGTTATCATCAATGGTTGGGTAGGGTGTTCGACAGCATACCGCAAAAATCAATTGAAGGTCCCATTGTTACCGAGGAGAGCATCGAGAGCTGGGGCCTATCCCTTACCTACAATGTACGGTTTCTCAGGTTTCAGGTTGGATATGTGAAGAGCCTCTATTTTGCATACAATGAATGGCGTTTTTTTGAAGATGGCAATGAGTATGCAAGAGAGGGGTATTGGCTAACGGAAAAGATCAAAAGGGGAATTCGAGTTGGGGCAGGTTGCCAATTCCCCCTTAGATCGTTCGGTATCTGGGGGATAGGGGTATCGTATGCATCTTCGACAAATACTTTCGAGGCACGGGTGTTGTTTAAGTCCGTTGGATTTGCCGAATGGTGGAAGAAATAGTGCCGGAAGCCGGCGGAGCCGGATACCTCGGCATTTCGGCATCTCGGCTTCGCTGGACAGGTGTAATCGGATTCTTCGGGAGCCTGCAACAGACTTCGATTACGCGCACGAGCACGAGCATGAGCATGAGCATGAGTACGACAGGACAGGTAAGGGATACTCTTGCAGGGCGAACAGGGGAGGGAGCTGCCTTTATCAGACAGACTGCTCTGCTATCAGGGATTCGTCATTGCGTTGACACATGCTCGTTGAAGATCTACGAGACCAAATGGTTTGGCCAGCGATCCCACGAATCCATACGATCGGTAGTCTTCAAGCTCGTCGCGCTCACCATAGGCGGAACACACTACACCACGAACTTCGGGGTCGATCTCGCGAAGTTTTTCGATTGTTTCGAGGCCGCCCGAACCCCCGTGGATAATTAGATCCAGCAGCACTACATCGTATGGATTGCGGTTGAGCATGGCTCGCTCGTATTCTCTGATCGCCGCTTCGCCGGTTTCGGCGGTGGTGACCCGGTAGCCGAGGCTTTCGAGCATCATCTGGTATATTTCGCGAATTTCCCGTTCATCTTCAACGACCAGCACGCGACCGTTCGCTTTCTTGGAGACGGGAATCCGTGTGGTTTCTTCGTGTACTTGTTCCGAGGGCGCCGCCGGAAGATATATCGTGAATTTCGCTCCGGTTTCGGCGCCTGTTCGGTTGGCGCACTCCACGTAGCCTGCATGCCGGCGTACGATGGAGTAGACCATCGCCAGGCCGAGACCTTGTCCATTTGCCTTTGTGGTAAAATAGGGGTGAAATACCCGGTCCATCAGTTCGTCCGGAATGCCCGGCCCGGAATCCTCAACTGTAATCTCGACATAATCGGTACGGGGGAGGAGTGTCGCCGGAATTCTGAAGCTCGGCCGATTGCGACACGAGACAACCATCATGCCTCGTTCGTTCATTGCCTGTCGCGCATTTACCACAAGATTCTGTACGACCTGACTGATCTGGTGCTTGTCAACACGGCAGTTCCAGATATTCGAGGGTACATCGAGATGGACTCTGACCCCTGAACCACGGAGACAGAATTCAACGGTATCGCGAAGAATCTGTTCCACTGAATTGATTGAAGTGACCGGGGAACCTCCCTTGGCAAAGGTGCGAAGCTGCCGAGTCAGGCTATGTGCCTGTGAGCAGGCTCGTTCGATATTGCGCATCGTTTTCGCCAGAAGCTGATTATTTCTGAGATTTGCACGCGCCATGGATGCATTTCCCATTATTATCATCAGCAAATTGTTGAAATCATGGGCGATTCCTCCCGCGAGACCGGTCAACGCCTCAAAATGTGCGTCTTTTTGATTGGCCTCGGACAGTTCTATCCGGTCGGTGTCTCCCATGGTATCGGCGGTTCTGATACGATTTACCACATAGATCGTGTTTCTAAGGCTGAAAAAATGGAGTCCCGCATTAGTGTCGACTGCATTACCGGATTTTTTGCGGAATCGTATTGCCGTCGCCGCAACCCGGTTGACCAGTACGTGGTTCATGAGTTCTTTGAATTTTCGGAAAGGCAGATCCTCGGTGATATCAGCCATGGTCAGGGCAAGAAGCTCATCACGGGAGTACCCGAGGAGCTTGCAGAGCTTTTCATTGGTTTGTACTACCTTGCCATCGAGCAGATGCACAAACACCGGATGCTCGGACAAGGTCGCAAGCCGGTCAAAGTAAGCCCTGGTGGCTTTTTCATATGCAAGAGAATCTTCGTGAATCCACATAATAACAGGTCTGATTGTACGCGTTTACCGCGCGTACCGGTCTGAGTGCTGGTCTGCCGGTGTCCTTCCCGAGAAAGGAGGTGCGGAAGAGCAAAATAGTGATGACTCTACGGCATACAATATAATTTCCGTGATCCTGGCACGCCAATGCCAACAGGTCCTGAATCCGCTAATTATGGGTCGACGTTCTCTAAACCAGGTTTCGCAATCGACTCACGGTCCCGCCCGCCTGGCGGGACTCAAGGTATCTCCCCGGATACCCCTGCGCTTTTTCTAAATCAATCTCGCACAAATATTCACCTCGTTGTTTCAAACCCGGTGCGGTGTTTTTCGATCACCGGGAGTATTACTGCCGGAAATTGGCATGGCCCCGATCCGTCTCGCCGCGCATGTCTGAAGGATTACGACGAACGAAGGGTATTCATTCATGCTTTAATCGATTATCTGTCACAGATTTCCGACATTCAATGGCTGGGACCGGCACCGGCAAGGGCACACCAGTTCATACTTTTGAAGAAACCGAACGAAGTTGATCTGTTGGAGAAGATCGGGAGGATAAGACGGTTTGCGCCTACTTCCGTGGCCCAGCTTCTGAGCCCCGCCAGGAGGCTGTGGTCTACCGTTTCGAAACCGGGGATGCGTCGAATGAGAATCTCTTCGATCCGGACTACCAGGTCGGTAGTGGGAAGAGAAGGAAGTGCTTGTGCGAGTGCGAGTCCCACCAGGGAACCGTGTTCCCTCGCAAGTATCAGGTGATATCGGGTGCTTTTCACGAGCATTTCCAACCCTTTTCGCTGCGCGGTTCTGTTGAAAACAAATCCCGACTCAAGAGAAAGTACCCCCTCGAGGAACGAAAGAATGCCCGATATGTCGGAAGGTTGAGCCGTTTTGGTTTCAATTGAGGAGTGCATCATCCCTGGTATCCTCCAATGCCTGCGCGCCGATACACCTTTGCACGTGGTTTAAAAAAAAAGTGCGGGGGGAAAAATTCCCCCCGCACTCCGTTAGCCGATTGCCGCTTCACCTTCCTCGCCGGTCCTTATTCGGATACATTGAGGAAGATCGAGTACAAAGATTTTTCCGTCTCCGATTTCACCTGTACGTGCCCCTTTGATAACGGCTTCAATCGTGGGCTTCACGTACTCTTCGTTTACGGCGATCTCGAGGCGAATTTTCTTGAGTAGATTCACCTCGATCACGTTTCCACGGTAACTTTCGGTGTAGCCGGCCTGTTGGCCGCAACCGATCACGTTCGTTACCGTCATTTTCCCAACTTTTGCGTCGAATAGCGCCTTTTTTACGTCGGGCAGCTTGTTTGGCTGTATGATAGCCATAATCATCTTCATGAGTAATCTCCTTTATCGTGGCTTAGCTCTCGGTGGTGAAAATCTGAAAGCCGCTGTATCCTTCCATTCCATGTTCACCGATATCAAGACCGGTAAGCTCTTCGTCGCGGCTGACCCGCAGACCAACTGTCGCCTTGATAATCGAAAAGAGAATGAGAGCCGCAAGAAACGCCCAGGCAAAAACGCTTATGATACCGGTCAATTGAACCAATACCGGTCCGAAACCGCCGCCGAAGAATAGCCCGATGTTTCCGGAGTAGGCTTCCTGAGCAAACAGACCCGCGGACAGTGTTCCCCAGGCTCCACAGACACCGTGAACACTCACTGCACCGACCGGATCGTCGATTTTCAGAGTTTTGTCTATGAACAGAACCGAAAGCACTACCAGAATACCGCCGATAAGTCCGATGAGCACCGCACTCGAAGGCGATACATCGGCACATGGAGCGGTGATCGAGACAAGGCCCGCCAGAACACCGTTGAGAGCCATCGATGCATCCGGTTTCCCCATGACTATCCAGGCCGTAATCATAGCGGCTACCGCACCCGCCGCTGCCGCCAGATTGGTGGTAACGGCTATTCTGCCGATGCTCATGTCCGCGGTTGTGGTTGAGCCCGGGTTGAAACCGAACCATCCAAACCAGAGAATGAACACACCGAGAGCGGCGAGAGGAATGCTGTGGCCGGGGATCGCCTTTGCGGAACCGTCGGCGGCGTACTTGCCGATACGGGGACCCAGAACGATAGCACCGGCAAGCGCACACCAGCCGCCGACAGAATGAACGACCGTTGATCCGGCGAAATCGATAAATCCCATTCCCTCAAGCCATCCGTCGCCCTGGAACAGGCTTCCCCATGCCCAGTGGCCGGAGATCGGATAGATGATCGCCGAAATGATCACACTGTAGATAAGATACGAGGTGAATTTCGTGCGCTCCGCCATGGCACCGGAAACGATCGTTGCGGCCGTAGCGGCAAACACGGTCTGGAACAGAAAGAAAACCATCGCCCATTCCCAACCTTCCTTTGTGGGATTGGCGGGAGATAGGAAAAAACCGCTGGTTCCGATAAAGTGTCCGGCGGTCGTACCGAACATCAGGGCGAACCCGATTGCCCAGAACCCCAGAGAACCGATCGAAAAGTCCATAAGGTTTTTCATCATGATGTTCACCGTGTTTTTAGCACGGGTAAACCCGGTTTCCACCATGGCGAACCCGGCCTGCATAAAGAAAACCAGGATCGCTGCGATCAAGGTCCAGAGCATGTTGGCGCTGTCCTGCGGCAGCATTTCCACCACATTGTCCTGGGCCAGTGTCGGTACCGTGGCGCCGAGCATCAGTAAGGGAACTGCATAGGTGAGCTTTTTCATTGTGCCTCCTTAAAAAAACTTAGAATTCCACAATCAGTTCAGAGCCGAGAGCATAACCCAGTTCGCCATTCTCTGCGGTTGGGATTACTGTTTGTCCCCAGATCCACCATTGTACGCCGTCGGTTGGGAGCACATAAAAAGTGGGAACAAGCCAGATCTCATCATCATCTTCATTGTCAAGTGTGTATGCGTGGTATTCGACTGGGAGACCGAAGGCAAACATATCGGTGAACGCATAGCCGGGCTCTACGTAGACAAACAATTCGTCGCTGATTCCGTAGTAACCAAGCGCGTCAAAATCCTCTGGTGGAAGCAATGCGAAAAACGATGCTGCCGTACTGAACCTTCCCATTGTGAGAGCTGGTTCGAGAAGAAAAGAGGCTCCTGTGGAACGGACGAATTCAACACCATCCGCAGTAATCTCGTCGACCTTTGGAACATTCAGCAGACCTATATCGGCCTTGAGCGCAAGCATTTCTCCTGCCGTAGCCAGGAATTCGAGACCACCGTAGATTAGCCCGGAGCTTTCAAACCCGTCATAGATGTCAACATTCAAGCCGTACATCACGCCGAGACTCATGTTCTCGGTGAATGCTAAATTGGAAAGCCCACCGACATCCAATGCATTGGGGTCCATGCTTAAGGCCGTCTCTCCATCGTTGGATCCGACGAGCACAGTCTGAGTAAACACATCGGTACCGATAGAATACTGTAATCCACGTGTGAAGCTCTCAGGAGTTATCATGCTCAGACGTTTGTAGAAGTAGTAATTGAAGCCGCCATATTGATACACAAGATCCCCTACGGTAAATGTACCGAAATCGGTCGAGAACTCAATATCGATACCATCAAAATCGAGCGAGGCCCAACGTTGGGACGGGCGTCCTTCACCTGCGGGCACGGATCCGGTAATAACCGTTGCGTAGACATGAGCAGCAACGTTTTCCGTGAATCCGAGTGTCATACCTAGGTCAAGTTCATTGTTTGAGTAAAAACTTCCCTCCAAATCCGTCCACACATCCGCGTCCAGAAATCCACTGAATTCAACCTTCGGTTGTGCCGATGCAGTGAATCCCACAATGAGGGCGAGGCTGAGTCCTAGAATTGTTCTCTTCAGCATGCCGTCTCCTTTCAATTAATGCTGTTGGTGTTGCTTTAGTACTATCGTTCAGGATTCACTGGGCCCCCGGTCATCCATCCCGACAGCCTTGTCCTATAACAACCCGCATGCCAAAGCTGAAATCCTATTCATTATATATAGAGACAGAAATCCATCGACTCCGATATGTGGCACATCGATGTATCAAACGACCCTCGAAACGACGGTGTTGAATCATTGTATCTCTGGGGATGCTCCGCCTGGGTCCGGTATTCTTTCGTCATCCACTCCTCAACCAGACTCGGATAGTCAAGAGCGACCATTCTGCGTAAGTTAAGATCGTGCAACAGCTTACGCAGAATGTTGTGAGTCGATTGTCGAAGTTGGATCAACGAGCACCATTACCCCGCAAAATCGGTTATACTTCCTATATTGAAACGTTCGTCAAATGTATAGGTGAAATTCAATCTGCCTCGGAAAACTCTATTCTTGGGGATGATACATGGATGTACCGCTCGTCTAAAACAAGCGTCGCCGGACCGCAATATCTGGGTTAGTGCATCGAAAGGAAGCTTGAATGAAGTCAAGTTTTATGCGGCGATTCATTTATGTATCGATCATTGTCCCGGCCTGCATCCGCACCGTTTTTTCCGCCGTGCTTGATTTTGAGGTCAGTGTTCCGGACGACGGATACCTCACACTGGTGGTGGATTCATCCGATACCAGGCGAGTTCGTAATCTCCTCGTCGAAACCCCGATAACCGCCGGTGACCACCGGATTCGATGGAACGAAAAAGACCATCCGTGGGGTTGGAAAGCCGCATGGTGTCTTACCCGGGAGCCCATCAACGGACGCGTTTTCGGCGTGAGCGGCGATAATGTATGGGAGCTTATCGGAAGGAGCGGTACAAAACTCGTTCGCACCGAAGGCGGCAAGGAAAGAGGAATAGCGGCATTTGGGGACATGCTGATTGTCTCGTACGAAAACAAAGACAAGCTTGCGGCGATTAACCTTCTCGAGAACAAGCTGTTAACTAGTGTCCGTCCGAAAAGTCCTGTTTTCGCTCGGATTGATGAAGCAAACCGGCGATTTCAGCCTAAAACGGGCGCTTCGACAGGCTCAGCGTCCGTTTTAGGGACTTTTCGGACAAGCACTAACTAAAACAGACCGGAAATGTTCCCCTCCGCATCAATATCAATACTGAGCGCCGCCGGTGTCTTCGGTAGTCCCGGCATGGTCATTATGTTGCCGGTATAGACTACAACAAAACCCGCACCCGCGGAAACCCGGGCTCCGGTGACCGTAATATCAAAACCTGTGGGACTTCCCGGGATTTTGGGGTTGTCCGTGAACGAAGCCGGTGTTTTTGCAATGCATACCGGCAGTTCCCCATACCCGAGGTCCGTCAGATGCCCGAGATCTTTTCGGGCGGATGTGGTTTGCTCAATATCGTCTGCGCCGTAAATCTCGCGGGCGACCGTCCGGATTTTGTCTTCAAGGCTGTGGGAAAGGGGATAGATCGGGGTGAAATCGGTTTGGGTTTCACAGAGATCAACCACTTTTTCCGCCAGTTCGATACCGCCGTCACCCCCGGTTTCTCGAAAATCCGTTACAATGGCGGCAATGCCCGATTCCGCACAGGCATCGACAATCTCACTCAACTCAGACGAAGTGTCGTCGGCGAATCGATTTACCGATACGACCACCGGAACTCCGAATTTTTCAACATTTCGCACGTGGCGTTCTATATTCCCGATTCCGTGCATGCGGAATGCCCGAACCGTAACCACCAGAACGGCTGCCGAAGGATCGAGATTACCGGTTCGGCACTTGATATCGAAAAACTTCTCAGCCCCCAGATCCGCCCCGAAACCGGCTTCGGTAACAACGTAATCACCAAGCCGCAGAGCCGCCTCAGTAGCAAAAATTGTATTGCAGCCATGGGCGATATTCGCGAACGGCCCCCCATGAACAAGCACGGGTACCCCTTCGTTGGTCTGAACCAGATTTGGATTGACGGCGTTTTTCAGCAGTGCAGCCATGGCACCGTTTCCTCCAATTCTGGAGCATGTCACGGGAGAACGTCGTCGATCGTAACCGACAACCATTTGCCCCAGACGCCGTTTCAGATCCGTAGTGTCCGCCGCGAGACACAGCACGGCCATTACTTCCGAAGCCGCGGTGATCTCAAAGCCGTCTTCGCGCATTACACCGTTTATTCCTTGCCCGTCCAGCCCGAGCAGGATGCTGCGAAGGGAGCGGTCGTTCATATCGATGACCCGTTTCCAGACTACTCGTCTGGCGTGAAGCTCGGGGGAGAGGGCCTGATGAAGGTGATTGTCGATAAGCGCCGAGAGCAGGTTATGCGACATTGAAACCGCGTGCATGTCGCCGGTGAAATGAAGATTGATCTCTTCCATGGGAAGGACCTGTGAGTAGCCTCCTCCGGCAGCCCCCCCTTTCAGGCCCATGCACGGGCCCAGCGAGGGTTCTCTAATCGCTATGACTGTTTTTTTTCCGATCTTCGCGAGTGATTGGCCCAGACCAATGGTGTTCGTTGTCTTACCTTCTCCCCGGGGAGTCGGAGTCATTGCGGTCACAAGTATGAGTTTCCCCTTTGGACGAGTCTCCCGAAGTCCCTGTAGTCGTTGGAGAGGGATTTTTGCCATATAGCGACCGTACGGTATCAGGTCGTCATCCGAAAGCCCCAGAGGAGCCGCAATCTCCCCGATAGGACGTATCCGGCATTCGCGTGCTATTTCCAAATCCGATTTCATGCTATTCTACCTTCCTGCGTGTGGCTGGATTTCAATTCTCAGTCCAGGTTGGGAACGCCGAAGCTGCCGAGGATACCAATGAGATTTTCTCGGTTGATGGTCTTCGAATTGTAGTTCTCCAGCAACCGCTCCATGCCGAACTCAAACCGAATCCCCGGAATAATGTCCGCTTCCTTGTCGGAAATGATGGTGATGTCTTCGGGGGTGATCCCTTCGCTTTCTACGATTCGGGAGACTACTCGATCTGTTGAGGTGAGTCGAGGTGCATCGGGGTGGAGTTCCCCGGTAATGGATCGCGTGTCGTCGTCCAGCACCGCCGGTATTCCGAATGAGTGGTCGATGCCGAGAGTGGAGGCGAAATAATCGGTAACGAATGACAGCGCACTCGAGATCAGAGCAACTTTGTATCCCATCGTTTTCAAAGTCTGGATCAATTCCGTGGTATCGGAGATAACCCTGGTATCGGCAATAACCGAATCCAGTACTTCAATCGGCAATCCATCCAGTTTACGAACCGCTTTTTGTACCGATTCCAATTCCCGGTTCAAAGAGTATTCCCTGGTGAGAAGCTCGGGTGAGATCCCGGTAAGGTTCAGGATATCGCGAAGAGTATCGCGCCCTATGACGCTTTTGCGTGCTTCGAAAATTATGACGCGCTTTTTCTTGTTGAAGACATCTTCGCCCTGAAAAATTGTCCTGATGTTCATCTGTTTCATTGCGATACCGACTGCTTCCCGCAGGTTTTCGAGGGGAACCATGCAGTTGCTGATGTCGGTCAGAAGCTCCATGAGAAATACTCCGCCTCGGCCGATATTCCGGGCAAACTCGATGTTTATCTTGTACTTGCCGAGTATTTCGGATATGGTGGCAATTATCCCCGGAGCATCGGTCCCGAGCAGCACCACCAGCATGTTGCGCTTGTTGGGATTCCTGGGTATGGGCGTATACTTCTCCACCGTAAGACGAAGTCCGGTTCTTTCGGCGATTCTCGATATTAATTCCGAAAAAGCCGTTTGCTCGACTGAGCAATCGGTCAGGTCAACGACAAGAAAAATCGTAAACAATCCGTGTAGAACATCTTGCCTTAGATCGACGACACTTCCTCCGACCTGGGCTATTGGAGCCGTGATGTTTCCTACCAGTCCAACCGAATCACGGCCGGTGCCGTGAACCATGAACAAACGACGGTTCGGCATGGAACCTCCTTCTTTGCGCTTATGTGTATTCCGAAGAACGGCCGGACCGGCTCTTCGGAAGTGCGATTACAAAGTATTCGGCAGAGCAGCGCTTTGCCGCCGCGCCCCCTTGGGGCGGAAGCGTGAATGCGCCACGCGGAACTCCGCACTCCGCCAGTCGGACCAGTCCGACAGTTCCGACAAAGCACTGGCCGTTTATTGGCCTTTCTCTATTGCTCAACTCAGGTTAGATAAAATAATTACTATGAACAGGCCTGCATTCGACCGATCAAAAAGCACACCCACCCCCGTTGGCTGCGATATCCAATAAGTAGACCTGGAATCTTGTGAAAAGTCCGCAAGGTCCATCCAAAGCCACCTTTTTGCATCCTTCGGCGTATTTAAATCATATTCTAGCACTTCAGACGAACTTTCGATAATTAAGTTTCTTATCCAGAAAACGTATTCCGGAGGATTGGCGAATCGATGACCGAAAGAAAAATTACTCGCGCTCTGGTTAGTGTATCCGATAAAACCGGGCTTACTCCATTTGTGCGGAGGCTCGGCGAACAGGGAATCGAGGTGCTCTCGACTGGTGGAACGGCGCGTCTTCTTGAGTCCGAAGGAGTGAAAGTCCGGTCGGTTGATTCGTATACCGGCTTTCCGGAGATCATGAACGGACGGGTGAAAACACTGCATCCGAAGGTTCATGGGGGCATCCTGGCGGTGCGCGACAACGCAGACCACATTCGTCAGATGGAAGAAAACGAAATTGGTTTCATTGACTTAGTTGTGGTCAATCTGTATCCTTTTGTTCAAACAATCTCAAAACCGAATGTTGAGTTGGCCGAAGCGGTGGAGAATATCGATATCGGGGGTCCGACAATGGTCCGGAGTGCGGCAAAGAATCACTTATACGTGGCCATTGTGGTTGATCCGAACGATTATGGGAAAGTCGCCGACGAAATAGAAAACAACGGCTGGGTTTCATTACAAGCCCGCCGGCTATTGGCGGCAAAGGCGTTCAGACATACTGCCGAGTACGATACGGCAATTTCGAAATATCTATCATCGCAATACGACGGATAATTTTCGAGGAGTAACATGGGAAAAAATCTTGTAATTGTTGAGTCGCCGGCGAAATGTCGGACTATTTCTCGCTACCTGGGCAGCGATTATATAGTAAAAGCAACCATGGGGCATATCATGGATTTGCCCGAAAAGGAATTGGGAGTCGATCTCGAGCACGATTTCAAACCGAAATACGTGACTTCCAAGGGCAAGAAACGCGTTATCAAGTCCCTCAAGGACGATGCACAGAAAGCCGACGCGGTTTTTCTTGCACCCGACCCGGACCGGGAAGGAGAGGCTATCGCCTGGCACGTGGCGCAATCGATTGCTAAAAATAACGATAATGTGAAACGCGTCATGTTTAACGAGATCACCAAACGTGCCGTTCTCGAGGCATTTGGATCACCGCGTGAAATTGATATCAACCGCGTGAATGCACAGCAGGCTCGGCGTATACTCGACCGAATCGTTGGATATCAGGTTTCACCGATTCTCTGGCGAACCATCTATCGAGGATTGAGTGCCGGTCGTGTACAGTCGGTTGCTTTAAAGCTGATCTGTGAGCGAGAAGCCGAAATACGAGCTTTTGTCCAGGAAGAGTACTGGTCGCTGGTAGCCATGCTGAATCATTCGAATGGAGTTCTTTCGTCCAAACTTCTGGCTGTCGACGGCGAGAAAGCCTCGATTCCTAATGAAGAAGCGGTCAATGTCATTATAAACCGCCTTAAGGACAAAGAGTTCGTCATAACAAAGGTCACCCGGACCGAGAAAAATCGGAAGCCGTATCCTCCATTCATTACAAGCACGATGCAGCAGGAGGCCGCCAGAAAGCTGAGTTTTTCGGCCGCTAAGACAATGATGGTGGCGCAGCAACTGTATGAAGGTCTCGAGTTGGGAGATATGGGCGTGCAGGGGCTTATCACCTATATGCGTACCGACTCCACCCGGATCGGCGACGAAGCGATCGACGGGGCTCGGAAACTGGTTCGCGAAGAATACGACGAGAGGTACCTGCCGAAAAAGCCTCGTACTTACGGCAAAAGCAAAAACGCTCAGGATGCTCATGAGGCGATTCGCCCCTCCCAGATTAGTACCGCATGCACTCCCGATCGTGTGAAACAGTATTTGTCTCGCGATCAATTTCGGCTTTATGAGCTTATATGGAAGCGATTTCTTGCTTCTCAGATGGCCAATGCGGTCTTCGATCAGACAAGAATTGATATCGGTGTGGACGGATGTTCTTTTCGTGCAACCGGATCCATAATGAAATTCGCGGGTTTTCTGACGTTATACGATGAGACCAAGGAAGATTCTTCCGACGATAAGGAAAGCGGATCGAACGATCTGCTTCCCGATCTGGAGGAAGGCACTCGATTGACTCTCAAAGAGCTGATTCCCAGTCAGCATTTTACTCAGCCTCCGCCCAGGTATTCCGAGGCGTCTCTTGTCCGGGAACTCGAGGATAAGGGTATTGGGCGTCCGAGTACGTATGCGCAAATCATCGATACGTTGAAGCGTCGGAAATATGTGGAACTCGAGAGCCGACGATTTTCTCCGACTGAAATCGGTGAAATGGTGAAAGGGATACTGGACAAGGAATTCCCGGATGTTTTCGACGTGGGATTCACCGCTGGTATGGAGGATAACCTCGATCGTATCGAGCGGGGTGATGCCGACTGGATAAAGACGCTGACTGATTTTTACAGTCCATTCAGCAAACGGCTCGAAGAGGCCAAGAACGATGTCAAAGAATTGCGGGCGAAAAACCAGGAACTCACCGGTCGCACTTGTCCGGAATGCAATGAGAATCCACTGGTGATCAAATGGAGTCGCAACGGGAAGTTTATCGCCTGCCAAGGGTTTCCGTCGTGTAAGTACACCGAGCCGCTCGAGAAGCTCAAAGCGGTCGAAACCGATGAAACCTGCGACAAATGCGGTGCTCCGATGGTGGTTCTCAATATCAAAAACAGTCGGTTTCTGGGGTGTTCGAAATACCCGGAATGCAAGAGTACACGCTCCCTTTCTACGGGTATCAAGTGCCCTCAGGAGGGATGTAAGGGGAATATTATCGAGCGTACCACCCGCCGGGGAAAGGTTTTCTACGGCTGTAGTGCTCATCCGGACTGCAATTTTGCATCATGGGACGCTCCGGTGGACAAAAAATGTCCTCAGTGTGGATATCCGATACTCACACAGCGCGAGACAAAAAGGAAAGGCGTTTATCATCGGTGTCCGAAATGCCGTGCGGAGTTTACAGTCACGCCGCCGGAATCGGAAACCGTTGAGTAGATAGTATTTTTGCAAAAGAAACCTTTTTTACTGTATCCGTGATAATGTACCCTGGGACGATCCGATGAGTATCGAACGGAATGTTGATGTAATCGGAGCGGGACTTGCCGGGTGTGAAGCCGCTCTGGTTCTGGCCTCGCTTGGTGTACGTTCGCGTCTCTACGAAATGCGTCCCTCGAAAATGACGCCGGCGCATAACACCGGGAGTCCCGCGGAACTGGTGTGCTCAAATTCCCTTAAGTCGCGTAAATTGCCTTCGGCTCATGCCTTGCTCAAGAAGGAACTTGGTATTCTGGGCAGTCCCTTGCTCCAGGCGGCCGAAGAATGTGCGGTTCCGGCGGGATCGGCTTTAGCGGTCGATAGAGATCGTTTTTCGCAATTGATAGTCGACCGGATCGATGGGGAAGAGGCCGTGACCTACATCGAGCAGGAGGTGGACCAACCACCGCATCCCGGATCGCCCTGCATAATAGCGGCAGGTCCACTTGTTTCGGACCCGTTGGCCAACTGGTTGTCTTCGGTAGTAGGCAGCGATGCTCTGTTTTTCTACGATGCGGTGGCACCGATTGTCGCATTTGATTCGGTGAATATGGATATCGCGTTTTTCGCGTCTCGTCGGGATACCGAAACCGCCGACTATCTGAACTGTCCATTCACAAAAGAGGAGTACGAGGTTTTCTATTCCGCACTGCTTGAAGCGGATAAGACCGTAGCGCATGCCTTTGAGGACGAACGGTTTTTTGAGGCATGTCTCCCGATTGAGGTCTCGGCGGGGCGCGGCCCGAAAGCGCTTCTTTTCGGAACTCTTCGCCCGATCGGACTAGTGGACCCCCGCACGGGCAGACGGCCATACGCCGTCCTGCAACTCCGACGTGAAAACCTGGGCGGAACGTCTTATAATCTGGTGGGCTTTCAGACGCGGCTTACCATTCCGGAGCAGAAACGTGTATTTCGGCTGATACCCGGGTTGGGTGATGCGGAATTTCTTCGCTACGGCAGTATTCATCGGAATTCCTATATCGATGCTCCTCGGGCGCTAAATGAGGATTTGAGCTTGAAAACGGATCCGAACATCCTGGTGGCGGGACAGCTTGGGGGTTCAGAGGGATACACCGAGAGTATCGCCGGCGGGCATTTTGCAGCCCGTTTTGCACACGCTCGACTGGATGGAAATCGGGTGCCGCTTCCGCCCGTGCATACGGCATTGGGAGCGTTGTTCCACCACATAACCCAACCCGGACCAAACCCTTTTGCCCCCAGCAATATCAACTTTGGATTAATCGAAACAGTAGACGAAGATAAACGAATACGAGGGAAATCGGACCGTCGCCAAGCAATATGCAACAGGGCTCTCTCAGGGCTCGCCGACTGGGCTGAAAAGTTCGGTGTAGTCTCGATCAGGCGTTGACGACTTTCTCTTCACAAAGTAATTTTACCTGAAATGGACGGTTTTTCCGCGAGGAAAGTGCCGACCGGCATGTGTTCGCGTAATACTGTGAGTTGATTGCGAAGCTTGGGCTAGATATAGGTTTGGGATACCTTCCCGGAAGGATAATTCATGGACATACCCGTGATCGAGATGATCGAGCGGTCGGGTTGGATTGCACGTGTGATCCTGCTTCTTCTCGCCTTTTTTTCCGTTGCGACCTGGGCGATCATTTTCAGTCGACTCAAGCATTTTTCTCAGGTGAGGAAACTGAACCGAAGCTTTCGGGAAAAGTTTGACTCGTCCGGCGGGCTGACCGATCTTGAGAAGATGGATAAACGGATGGAGCAGTGCCCGATGGGCATTATGGGCAAGACAAGTCTGGCCGAGTACCGTAGAATCCTCAGTGATGCACGTGCCGATACCGGCGTGCGCGACTGGTCGTTCTATCTTCAGAACCAGTTCCAGATGGCCGCGGAGCGTATCGAGTCGGTATCGTCTTCGGCGGGCTCCCACCTCAGTCGAGGATTGGTGCTCCTGGCTATTATAAGCAGTATCGCTCCATTCATGGGGCTTCTGGGGACCGTTTGGGGAATCATGAACTCGTTTTACGAAATTGGAAACCAGGGGTCCGCGAGTCTCCCTGTAGTTGCTCCAGGAATAGCCGAAGCGTTGATTACAACTATTGTCGGGCTCGGAGTGGCAATTCCAGCGTTGTTTTTTTACAATATATTCACTCATGGTGCGGGTCGAATCGAAGATGAACTCGATGAGTTTTCGGGGCATTTGCTTCTGCGATTGAAGCGTGAAATTTTCGGACTTCTCTTCCGCGATAAACAGACCGCGACCACCGCGAAACCGAGGGACACGAGGCCGGCAACATGAACAAGCGCCGCCTTCGACGGCAACGAATCATGAGCGAGCTGAACATCACCAATCTGGTCGATGTTACCTTTGCTCTTCTGATCATTTTCATGATAACAGCTCCCATGATGACCCAGGGGGTACAGGTTGATCTGCCGCGTGCCGAATCGGAAAATGTTGAGGTCACCAGATCCATCCAGGTCTCGGTCACCGGGCGCAATGAAATTTATATCGATCAGGAGCGGGTTTCGATCCTTACATTTAAAAAACGATTCGGAGAGATATACGGGGGGCGCACCGAAGTCCCGGTTTTCCTGAACGCCGATAAGCAGGTCCCGTATGGTCTGGTTATTCGGGTCATATCCGATATTCAGAACAGTGGAGTTGTGAAGCTCGGTTTTCTTACACAGCCGTTGGACGGGAGAGGATAGTGGATGAGTGCGATTCCTGCGCCGCCCCCACCCGGAGGTTCTCGCCCAATCAGTATCCCGATAGTGTTTCTATCCGTGGGATTTCACCTTTTCGTTCTTCTGGTTATTCCTCTTACCATGAAACTGACGTATCGGCCCAAGAAACTGGCTCGCCCGCATACGTTTCAGCTTGTAAGTGCACCGAAACCTCCTCAGCCCACCAGGCAAGTGGTGAAAAACGCGGTGCGGTCGAAGCCAAAGCCGGCCCCGAAGCCTTCGCCGAGCGATCAGCCGAGTGTGCGATCAAACCCTCAACAGACCAGTATGCCTTCGGAGAATAGCGAAACCTCAGAGGAGGACATCGAGGAACTGGCATCTCTTCTGGAAGCGCTTCCTTCCCCGGCAACGGTGATGGCGCTGGGCGATTTCAAGTATAATTGGTATCTTATGAGTGTACAGCAGAAAATAGAGAGAAACTGGCGTCCGCTAAACGAGAACAGGGATATGTCCGTAGTCGTGGCGTTTACAATATTTGCCTCGGGAGATGTGTCCGACATCCGTGTCGCACAATCCTCGGGCAATCAATCAATAGACAACCTGGCCGAAAGAGCGGTTAATGTCGCAGCACCATTTGCAAAACTGCCGCCGGGATTTGATGGAAACAAGCTGGACATACGGTGCGAACTGATTCCGGTTCGTCGCTAACCGGCTACCTGAGGTTGAAAGGTACATAATGAAAAACAGTCTCGGCGAAAAGGGCCTTCCGTTGATTTTTATGGTTGCCGGGTTACAGCTTCGACACGTGTCGATCCCCACGTTTTTACTTTTTGGGGTTCTTTTTTCCGGTTCTATCTTTGCCGAGAAATTCGATCTGCAGGTATACGCGAGTCGTTTCGACAGCATTCCCATAGGCGTTCTCGAGTTCCGCAATACCGGGGGAGAGCCGATCACGGAAAATGAGCCCTGGAAAGTGGTCGCCGCCGACCTCGATTTTTCGGGGCGGTTCGAAGTCGTGAAAACTGAAAAGGTCGATACAGCCCTGTTCAGAGAAAAAAATGTCGGCATCTTTATCGACGGGGAGTATGTGGTCAAGGGGGGAGAGGTAATACTTGATTGCTATCTTCACGATGCCACGACGGGCGACCTTCTGTTTGGGAAGAAGTATCGTGGGGAGTTGGCACACGTCCGTCAAATGGCCCACAGGTATGCCGGTCAACTTGTCGAGATGCTGCTGGGTGAGAAGAGCCCGTTTCAAAGCCGTATCGTGTTTGTACGCAATAACGGGGATAAGAAAAATCTCTTTATTATGGATTTTGACGGTCACAATATTCGCCAACTGACCAAGTCATCCACGGTAAATGTATTCCCGGTGTTCGCCGATTCCAACACAATCCTGTGGACGGGATATTATCGCGGCAAACCGGACATCTACAAGGCGTCCACTATCACCGGAAAGTTTTCGATATTCGTATACAGCAGGTTTGTGGAAAGCTCGCCGGCTGTTAGTACAGTTATTGACAAAGTGGTCTACTCGTCGTCAAGCGAGGGGAATCTCGATATCTACACCTGTGATATCGACGGTTCAAACAAGCGCCGGATATCTTTTGCTCCCTCGATAGATACTTCGCCGTGCTGGTCTCCAAACGGATACCAGATTGCCTTTACGTCGGACCGTTCCGGCAGGCCGCAGATATATGTGATGGATGTCGACGGTGGAAACTGTCGACGACTGACATTTGAGGGACGATACCAGGATTCACCGGCGTGGTCTCCCAAAGGCGACAAAATAGCGTACAGCTCTCTGCATGAAGGCAAATTCGATATCTGGACTATCAATCCCGACGGGAGCGAACCGACGCGCGTGACGAGCTGTCCGGGAACCAATCAGTATCCGACCTGGTCTCCGGACGCCTCGCACATTGCATTCGTCTCGTCACGAGGTGGAAAGGCCGATATTTACCAGATTCGTCCAGACGGTACCGGGCTGCGACGGGTAACGGAACTGGGGAACGCGGAGATGCCGGATTGGTCGCAGTTCTGAAGACGTCGGTGAAAGCCTTATCGGCCATGGACTCGATGCGATTTTCCGCGAGTGACCACGAAAGAGGCTACGATATGGAGTTAGTGCTGAAATGGACATGAAAGCACGGAGAATCCTTACGTAGCAGAACCGAAGGTGACAATCGCTCAACTTAGCCCAAGTTTCGCAGCAGCTTACGGCAGAATGCCGTGAGTTGGTTGTGAAACTTGGGTTAGGTTATACAGGACCAACGCAATTAAGGGAGTAGACATATGAGATTTGTTGAAAATGTGCTCGGGGCGCTTCTGGTGCCGACCGCATTTCTGACTATGGGATGTACTAACCTGACCATGCTTCGAACACAGGAACTACGAGCTGTTCAGAATGAAGTGGACACTCTGAGAGCCGAGATGACTCGCTTGCAGACGGAAATGCTGCGGGAACAAAAAAAGCAGGGAGAAATGCTGCGCCTGGTTCGAGCCGACCAGGTTACTCGCTTCAACGAAATGCAGCGTGAGATTGCATCGCTGGAACAGGTTTTATCGGAAAGTCAGTTCCGCTTGAGCAAAATTGATGAAAAAACCCAGGAGATAAAGAAAGCCTGGGACGAGAAAGCTCGAGTTGACTCAATGGCGACCGCCTCGCAAGATGCCGAAATTCAGGGTCTGTACGACGTTGCCTATAGTGACTTCATGGCAGGGCGCTACGATGTCGCCGAAGCGGGGTTCAACGATATAATTCAGAGGTTTTCCGAGAGCCGTCAGGCTCGCGAGGCGGCCTACTGGCGTGCGGAGACCTATTATGTACGCAAACAGAATGAAGAGGCTCTCAAGGCCTATCTGAACTACATCAAAACCTATCCCGAGGGCGAGAAATTCTGTTCCGCGTTGTACAAAGCCGGGTTGATCTACGATCGTACGGGTAAAGAAAAATCCAGAAATATGGTCTGGGACAAACTACAGTCACAGTGCCCGGGATCCGAAGAAGCCGCCGCGGCGAAAGCGGCGATGAACAACTGATTTTCGATAAATGCCGTGAGTTGATTGCGAAACCTGGGCTAGAATCTCGCCCCCAAATTCTCGTTGTCCGTCGCCTTGATCGCGCAGCATGTTTTGGGGTCCGACTGGAAATTCAGTTCCTTTCGCGGAGAAACGAACGCTGGATCAAAAGAAAAATTACCTTCGGGCAGTTCGCTCAATTGGGTCAGGTTTTTGTAGAAATTATTGTGAGTGACCTTCGAATCCCGTGAATCCACGGACAGTTTCAGGCCCAGGTTTTTATTGTTGGCGATGACATTGTTCTCTATAAAGACTTCGGATTTTCCCCCGATCGCTATACCATGGTTCCCATTGTAAGCAATTGTATTATGATTGATGGTCGCTACGGTTGATCGCACATCCCACCCTTGAATCCCGGAGGCCTTATTGAACACAATGATATTGTCCATGATTTTTGGTAAATGACGAACAATCAGAATGCCGGTTTGCCAGTTTCGGGTGACACGGCATTTCTCTATGGTGTTCTCTGCCCCGTGAGAGAATATACCGATTGTCGCATTTGTTACGACAAATCCGTAGATGGAAGAATTTTTGGTCATCTCGACCAGAGTTCCGCGACCGTCACCCCTGAGTGTCGCCTTGAATGGGTTTTGTGCTGCCAGAACGATTCCTGGTTTGATGAGCACCGGTTCGGTATATACGCCGTCTTCAACCCAGATTGTGTCTCCCTCACGGGCCTTGAGCATGGCTTCGGCGATTGTCTTGTATTTGGTCGGAACCGATATTGAAAACGTCGCGGCCCACGTCGATGCGAAAAATGCGGCAGCGAGAAATATCGCTACCGCGGATGTTCGTATTCTCATGATATCCCCTTTTGGCGGCAATGTAACAAATTGCTGTACTATTTCTATTCCATTTGGTACTATTCGGCTGAAAAACCCGACTCGTTCGGGTCATTCACGGATTACCGGTCGGTATCGTCAATGCGAGCCCCAAGGTCATCGTTGTCTGTTCCCTGATTGCGGCACAGCGATTTATCGGAAAGCCGAAAATCATACTTTCGCGGGGCAACGAACGCCGGATCCATCAGATCGGTCCCTTCGGGCAACACCTTCACTATTTCAGCATTTTCCCATAGACTGTTTTTTTTGAATCTCGCGCGGGCGGTTTCCGCCACCTTTACCCCGGCTCGCTTATTATAAGATATGATATTGTTCTCGACGAGAACATCGGAAACTCCGCCGATAGAAATCCCGTGATTTCGATTGTGCGAAATTGTATTATGGTTTATACCGGCGGTGGTGGATCGCGCATCCCAGCATTGAATACCTGACGATTCATTGAAAACGATCACATTGTCCTCTATCAGTGGAAGATCTCCGATACACACTACTCCCGACTGGCTGCAATTTCGAATTCTGCAGTACTGAAGGGAAGCGTTGGCAACTTCAGAATACACACCTATTGTCCCTCCCTGAATATCCATGCCAACAACGGCCGATTCGGTGCCGAGTTGGACGGTTCGCTTTTCCCCTTTTCCCACTATCCGCGCTTTGAGCCGGTTGCGAGCAATGAGAACGACGCCGGGCGAGACGGTAACCGCTTCGCGATAAATTCCGTCTTCTGCCATGACGGTATCCTCCGGCTTTGCGGTAATCATCGCATGCCCGATACTGGGGTATTCGCTCGAGGGTACAATGAATGTCTTTGCCGGTCCCGAGGTATGGCCCAGGAGGGTGAAAAGGCAACAGGAAAGCATTGCTCGTTTCACGCGAGCAGCATGGCAGGCGTTTTGTACATTCATTGGAATCTCCGGGATTCGAGGAGGGGAGAGAAAAAGTGTCGAATGGATGTCATTCGCACACAGGAGTACGTTCCGTCCCCTGAGAATAATCTAATATCAACGGAACTCCAGGTCAAAGGCAAATGCACCGGAGTACATTTTTCGTCCAAAATAGTTGTAGTTTCGAAAGATAATACATATATTACTTTTCATGAAGCGTTGGTTCTATATCGGTTTCCTTCTCAGGTTTCGGTAGCAAATGCTTCATTCGCACCGACGAACAAGGATATAAACATGGCAAATCGACGGAAATGGTTCGTTTTTTCCCTCCTCGCGGGGCTACTGGTAGCTTCGTGTAACGTCTTCAATCCCGCCGAGAACCGGTATTCCGATGATGGTACCGTGTCGCGGTATGGCGCCGAAGTTCTTGTGATCGAGGGTAAGGTTGAGATGAGTAAGGGGAACTGGGAAAAAGCGCGGACGTTGTTCGAGCGAGCAATCGATGCCGATCCGACTAAGTCCGAAGCCTATTTCTATGCGGGAAAATGTATCCTTCGAATCTACAATGTCGATGTTACCGAGATTTGGGAACAGATCGATCCCGATCAAAATGTGAGAAGTGGTAAGGAAATTCCGTTTCTCTATGCCCCCTACCGCCCCAGGGAAGGGAGGAACGGCCAGTCGGATACCACCTGTACATTAGAAGAAGATCCCCCCGCCAGGACTGTCGGAATTATCGACTTTCTGACCGGTGCCGAGAGGGATATTATCGTTAAAGATACCTGCATCGACGGTGTCTGGAACGAAGTGCGTTCATTTGATCGCAAGCTTGAGAAGCCTTTCTCAATCATGAATTGGGGACCGGCCCATGTCGTCATAGATTCTGTGTTCCTGGAGCGCAAAAGGGTTTACGACGCGATCTCGCAGGCATTTCTATACCTTGATTCCATTGCCAATAGTACGCGTATGGACGGCATGATCAAGCGAAAGCAATACGAAAGTGACTATCTGGTGGAGTCGGCCGTGAAGACTGTGCTCGGTATAGCGGATATGAACAACAATGGACGTCTCGACTATACCGAAAAGGAACGCAGAGCATTCCGGGTGGCCTGTGGAGCGCTTCGGGACCTGAATAATATGCAACTGGATTCGTTGAAGCAGGTCGACAAGGATCCCAAGACGATTAACGAACGAATTGACTCGGTTCTGAATTTCGCTATCAAGGCTCGCGATAGTCATCGAAACCTGAACAGCGAAATTGTTGATGCGGGCCTCAGTACCGAACCGATCGACGATATAGGCAATGTGCTGGACACTTTGGTCGATATGCTTCCTTTCTACTACTACGATGATTGGAAGGACAACGACAATTCTTACTGGAATACCGAGACAACCGGCGAGCTGGGCAAAGAGCGCATAGACCGCATGATTTGGATCGACTGGGATGGGGACGACCTGATAGACGTAAACGATGGCGATCTGGGTGGTCCAGGCCACGTCCATATCGGGGATTCCGCGCACATGTTTCCCCACGGCCACGATCACACCAAACCATATTTTGGCCTGGACCAGACAAAATATGAGCTTGTCGATCTCTATCCCTACATGGATTCCTGCCATTTCATTATGCGGAACGACAGCAACTTTCTGGTCTACGGAAACCTGGACGAGCCCAGCAGGTTCAGCCTCCCCGACGGGGCCCGGGTGGTCGACACGATTCCGGTCCCGTTTCACAGTCGCTACAGATACAAGGGACCGCATACCTTCGAGTTTATCGCCGGCGACTGGAGTGTAGACGAGGAAATTATGGACGGCGTAGATAACGATCAGGACGGTCTGGTCGACGAGGATACACGAATTGTCGCGGATACGCTTGACGACGACGGCGACTGGTACAACACCACCGGGGACACGGAACTGGATCTGCCGGTACCAACGGTTATGGTCTGGGGTGGGAGCGAAAGCACCTTCTCTGCAGCTTCAGTCTACATGAGTTTCGTGGACACCACCGCCGCGGGATGGGTAAAGGTACCCAAGATCAATAAGTATGCGACGCAGAGCGTTCAAATCGGAGAATATTACAATCTGCACTATGGGCTGGCTTACCCTGATTACGTATGGCAGTACCGGGGAGGGCATTCTACCGGTACTCTGAACGGATTCCACCGCGGCGACTACGGTCTGGACGAAGAACTGTTTGACGGTCTCGACAACGATGGCGACGGTCTGATCGACGAGGATGTCGGTGAACGTTTACCGCCGAAATCTATGCGAACCGAGATACAGGCGGCAATAAAGGAACTGTACAGCAGGTAAACTCGACTCGACTGCGTGGCGGAACTGGTATTGAAAACAACCAAGGAGAATACATACGACTATGAGAACGGCTTTTAAATCACCTGTCCACGTAACCATGACGTTGACGTTGTTGTCGGCGGCTCTCTTGTATGCCGGACCGAAGGGGCCAAACTACGACGACCTTCGATCCATGGCTATGGGTAATACCACGGTTGCCGTAACGACCGATCGGACGGCTATTTTTCATAACCCCGCCGGACTCGGATTGCTTCGGGACGATCTTGAACTCTCCATTACCCCGATCGGAATGTTTGTAGACGGCCGGGTTATATCCACTATCGGAGAGCTGCTCGAACACCAGGACAACCTATCCGATTTCGACAATATCAATGATGACGTGGTTAGCAGTATTCAGGAAATCGACGGTCAGCGGGTTAGTCTTGGGTATATACCGGAAATCTCGGTTGCCAAAAAGAATCTGGGGTTTGGCATGTATTCGGTTGTTCCCGTTGGGTTCCGGGTGGAATCCGGACATTTCATTCCCAAGCTTGCGTTTGCGGCCCAGCAGGACCTGGTATTCACCTGGGCGGTAGGGGTTCCTCTGAAACAGGAAAATCATCATTTCGGGATTTCGGTCGAGTACCTGCAGCGGAAAGTGTTGGATGAGCGTATAACGAGCTACACGGAAACATATCTCCTTGCCGGCGATTTGGCGGATCGACCGTTCGGAATCATCGGTGATCTCACCGAAACACAGCACGGAACAAGCTTCGATATCGGTTTTATGCACGACTGGGAAGGATTCCGCCTGGCGTGGGACGTAAAGGACATATTCGGAGTCGTGGCCGGGAAGCTGATTTTCCCGCCTCAGTTCGATCTGGGGGGTGCCTACTTTTTTCCGCAAGTGGATGATATCGACTGGATTCGAAATCTCATTGTGTCGCTCGAGTTCTCGGACCTGGTTGGATTCGAGGAACGGGACGGCAAATACGAGGATTTCCGCAAGAAAATCCATCTGGGAGCTGAGTTCGACGTGAAATACGCCGCATTGCGGGTCGGATTGAATCAGGGATATCCGACTGTCGGACTCGGATTATCGTTCGGGTTGGTAAATGTGGATTATGCTTTTTTCACGGAGGAAGGTGGTTTGTATCCCGGCCAATTGCCCATTCGAAAACATGCGGTAACTATGAGTTTCGGTTTCCGTATTAACCAGGCGGTTATGCCTGAAAACATGTCCTCCGAGGGAATCCGGGAAGTGGATGGAGACGAAAAGACGTCCGTGTCCCTCCGGTAAGATGGGAAACTCGAGAAACCGACCGGTCGTCCCCACGAGGAGTGCGACAGGTTCTGAAAAGGCGTAATGATACAGGGCCACGGGGTAGATATTGTTGAGATCGACAGAATACGGGAAATGATCACGAAATACGGCGACCATTTTCTGCGGAAAGTATTCACCGATTTCGAGATCGCCTACTGCGGGAAAAAGGCACATCCCGCAACTCATTTCGCCGGGCGGTGGGCATCGAAGGAGGCTTACTATAAGGCTCTCCCCGGAGGTTGTCAGCGGATTTCCCGGTGGAAAAGTGTGGAGATCCTTCCCGATGAGAACGGGCGACGCCCTACACTCCACGTACTCGATGAGCAGTTGGCCGCGGCTCTTCTTGATCACGGGATATCGAAGTGCCTGGTGTCCATCAGCCATGAAAAACGGTATTGTATTGCCTCGGTTTTGCTGCAATAGAGAAAATTGCGGCTGATTTTTGGCCGATTTCTCCCTATCTGTTGACTATTTAAGCGCGTCACCATATTTTATATGACATGATCATAGATATTTGTGTGTAAATTTGTGTTAATTAAATTAGAAATAGCGCAGGGGTATCCGGGGAGATACCTTGAGCGTTTTTCTACAATGAATAGCGCGCCGGCTTACGCAGAATGCCGTGAGTTGATTGCGAAACTTGGGTCAAGTCTTCCGGAGTACCTGGTAATGAATAATCTGTTTGCATCGTTAAGAATCTCGGCTTTGGCAGCAGCGCTCACGCTGGTGCCGGCACTTTCCGTATCGGCCCAGGATGATGTATTCGCCCCCGAGGATGAAAAGAACGAATCGGTCGCGGATGCAGAAACCGGATCCCAGGAGCAGGATGCGGCGAGTGAAGAAATGTCCGGCGCGGAAATACCGCTCGATGAAGAAGCTGCTGAGTCATCGGACACAGAGACTGAAGAGTCGGGGTTTGACGTTTTTGCCGACGATGAGGACGAAGAGTCCGAGGGAGAGGATGCTTCGCCGGTGCCGCTTTTTGGTGGCGAGGAAGGAACTTCCGCACCCGTGGATCCGTATGCGGTTGAAGAAAGCATGTTCCAGAATGCGGTACTTGAAGGAATACAGCTTTCCAGTGAAAAGGGCTCTGCACCTGATGAGATGATTGTAAGCTGTTTTTTCATTTTCAGGGACAAGCCTTCGAGCTATTTCTACGAAACCAAACCCAGAGAAAAAAAAATCGTTTTTGAATTCAATGATACCGAAAAGGGCACATCACCCGTGCCTTCGTCAAAAGAGCCGCCGATTGAAGGTTTTCGAATAGAAGAGACAAAAATCGACATCAACAAGGATGTCCAGGGGCTTCGCCCGGAATGGCATGATGTTCTTCGAGTGACATTGTTCCTCGAGCCCGGGGTCCCGGAGATATTGGTTAAAGATGAGTACAGTATCATTTCATTCAGTTTTAAATGGACTACCGATCCGGACAAAGTCGACCAATACGTGATCAAGAGCAGAAATCGATCACTCATGTTCTGGTCTCTCGGGGGACTAGTGGCCGCGGGCGGGGTTGTCGGGTATTTCCTGTATGACATGCTGAACTCCGAAGACGAAACGGGGCCGGACGAGGAATCGGGACCTTTGGCTATCGACGACCTTCCGAAGCATAAAGAAACGGAGTGAGGTGGTGTTCGGCCGGCCGGTATCGGCCGCTCACGACTCAGAATATGCCTGGAGTGAAGCGAATCTCGCCGAATTCCGGGCATTCTTGTTGGAGCCGACCTGGCCCAGGTTTCGCAGCCGACTCACGGCATGGGATATAGTATTTTTTAAGGAGTTCTCGGGCCTACTGTTTTTGCTTCGATTAAATAGAGTCTATCCTTTTCGGGTCAAGTCCAACAGATACCCAGTTCGGGTTTTGTGGATTCCGGGTCGGCCCATGAGCGAAATCTCGGCAATATTTCAGTTCTGCATGCGCAGTCCTGGGGATGAAATCCGCCAGTCCCCGAAATTGCGACCTTAAACCAGTGAGGAACTCTTGCAGCGAATCCGTACTGCTCTGCTTCTACGTTCCGCCTTCTTGATGATGTCCCTGGTCGTTTGTACCGCCTTCGCCGCCGAGGAAAGCAGTTCCGTTTTCAGTTTGGCCGAGCGGTTTTTCAGTGACAGCCTTTATAATCTGGCGCTTGAACAGTACACCAAATACCTGGATTTTTCGGGACGTCGACCCGAGAATGACGCGGTGGCGCACTACAAGTCGGCCGTGTGTCGTTATCGCATGGGGAACTATCGGAAAGCTTCCGAAGAGTTTGAGCGCTATGCCGAGCTTTTTCCCGGCGAAACCAATGTTATGGAGGCGCTTTACACGGCTGCGGTTGCGCGGAAGAAACTGGGTGACCACAAAGAAGCTTCAGACCTTTTTTATGCGGTATGGAGTCGATTTGTGGGGAGCGTCAAAGGGCGGGATGCGCTTTTTCAGGCTGCGCATTGCGCCGAAAAAGACGGCAATACCGATCGTGCGGTTGAGTTGTACGATATATATGTAGCACGTTTCCCGAAAGACAGTGCTGCTCCCGAGGCTGCAATTGCTCTTGCGAAGCTGCACATTGAACAGAATCGCTACTCTGAAGCCTCACAGGCTTTGAAGAAGGTTTCCGGATCCGACGGTGCAAGTGCCCCACGCGTTTTTTATCTGCGGGCGGTGATCAGTGATAAAATGCAGAAATCCGAAGCTGCGGCGGAGTTTTTCAAAAAAATGGATGAGGCGGCCGGTTCAGGTTTTCCTGAAGCCGACGAGGCGTATGAAGCGTACGGGGATTACCTCATTTCCGCCGGCAGGTTGGAGCACGCCCTGGAGGTTTTCGAAAAGAGAGCCGATATGTACCGCGGTACGAATCGGGAACCTCCCGAGGGGTTCCGATTGTCGTGGGCCGAAACGGCACGGAAAGTCAAGAACTATTCGGTTGCCGCAAAGATCTATACCGAGCTGGTGGAAAATCCGCCCAGGGAATTTCCGTATGGACGGACAATGTACCGCTTGGCGGAGAGCCGGATCGGATTGGGTGATTTCGCCGGAGGAATTGGAACGCTGCAAAGGCTGGCCGCAATGGATTCGGTGGGGGAGTATGCCGATCAGGCGGTATTGAAAATAGGAGACCTCTACTTCGCCAAAGGAATGTATCCAAGTGCCATAGCTGCCTATAGACGGTATCTTCGTCTGCCGGTCACCGAAGAGAAGGATAGGGTCCTTTTTCAGATCGGAATGGTCTACAAAGGCAAGTATCGGCGGTTTGGTGCCGCAATCCGTGAATTTGAGAATTTGCTTAAGTGGTACCCTGAGAGTCCTCACTACGGCAATGCTGCATTGGCGATCGGGGAATGCTATGAAGAAACAGGGGAATATCGTTCCGCGATTCGCCAATATGAGTTTCTTCTTGAGACTGTCGGCGATGATTCGCTTGTACAGGATGCGACGGATCGCATCGAATATCTGGAGACCTTTCAGATTCGTGATCCGGCGGCCGCGGCGTCACGTCTTGCGGACATCCTTCAGGTGCCGCCCGACAGTCTTGCGCAATGGCAACGTCTGTGGGTGGCCGCGGAAACTTTTGAACGGGATTTGCGTGATTACCCCAAAGCTCTTCGGGCCTACGAGCGGATCTCGGAATTGGGCCTCCCGACCGACTCTCTCAGGGCGCTGGTCGTTCTTCGTCGAGCAGGAGTGTATCAGAAAATATCCGAGAAAGCCCGGTTTGAGAAAGACACGGCTACTTCCAACTATTCGCGAGAAAAAGCCCTGGGTTTGTACGGGCGGATCCTTGAGTCCGAACGCGGCGCATCTTGTGCGGATGAGGCGGCTTACAATCGGCTCGTCCTCACCTCGGCCAATATAGCCGAATTCGAAAATTTTCTCACGAAATACCCGCAAAGTGATCGCCTTCCGGAAGTGCTGGGGCGTATTGCTCAGCATTACGAGCGTCGGTCGGCTGCGGCGGGGGAAACGCTGAGCAGGAATGCAGTGGAAGCCTACCGCAGAATCGTATCCGAATACCCCTCGAGCCGTCAGGCATCCCATGCGACGATCGGACTTGCTCGCGGCTTCCTGACGCTTGGTGAGCTTGATTCGGTTCTGTCCATGGTGGACCGGTATCTCGAGCGGTTCCCAAATGCTCCGGGTGAGCCCGAAGCATACTACATGAAAGGCGTGGTCGCGAAGCGTCGTGGAAACTACGAGGAAGCCGGCGATGTTTTTCAGCAGGTCTTGTATCGGTATCCATTCAGTGCACTCGCCGGCAAGGCTCGGTTCGAGCTTGCATTCGCGCAGCTCTCGGCAGGGAAAGTTTTCGATGCGCTCAACAATTTTCAGCTATTTGAGCACAACCACCCGACCGCCGCCGAAATCCCGAACGCTCGCTATGGAATTGCCCAATGTCTGCTCAGGACCGGCAAAACGGAAGAGGGTGTCGGAATCCTTGAGGAATTGCTGGAAAAAGACCTTTCGTCTTCGTTTGCCGCGCAGGTTCGATACGAACTGGGGCGTGCAGCCGAAGGAAACGGCGATTTCTACAAGGCTTTGGGGTTATACCGAAAGGTGCTCGAATACGACCGATTCCAGAAACGTGGACCACTGTTGCACAGGGTGGGCGACCTGTATTTTGAAAGCAGAATTTATGGAGATGCGGCTTCAGCATACAAAAAATCCCTTGAATTTGCGGAGAGCGAGTCGGACAGTGTTCGTCTTCTGGCACGTGCAATTGTTTCGCTAACCATGAATGGCAATTCACGAGATGCGGAGAAGGCGCTGAAAGTCTTCAAGGACCGGTTCGGTGAAAAGGATGATGCCCTGTCCGAGATCATATACTATGAGGGTGTTCATTATCTGATCGACAAGAACTACGAAAAAGCCGTAAGCAGGTTTAAGTACGTGCAGTCGAAATTCAGTTCGAGTGAGTGGCTCGACGACGCGGAGTATCAGATTGGTCTATCATACTTCTATAGTGGGAAAAAGGACGAGGCGCTTTCGATACTGCGGGAATTTCCTGAAAAGTATCCCGGCAGCAAGCACATACCCGCGGCATATTTCAAAATCGCTACTATTCTTCACGGAAAAGGGGAGTACGCGCAATCGGCCGATTGGTTCTCGAAGGTTCTTTCTCTTTCCGGTGTCGATGATGATACCAGGTTTCGATCGGCGCACAATGCGGCGGCTGCGTATCAGAAGATTTCGGCGTGGCAGGATGCCGTCAATATGTATGGTGTGGTGCTCGATTCATATAGTGACAAAATAGATGTATCATCGCTTCATCTGAAAATGGGATTTTGTATGGTGCAAGCTTCCAGGATTGAGGACGCGCTGGTGCATTTTCTGGCGGCCGGTGAGAATCCCAGTCCCGAGGACAAACCGGAAATCACCTACTGGATTGCTACCTGCTATGGGAAATTGGGACAATACCAAAAGGCGATTGGTGAATACCTGAAGGTACCGTATCTTTTCTCAGGCGTTGGCAAGTGGGGTGTAACCGCGGAATTCGAGGCGGCACGCCTCTATGAGCGACTTGGCGAGTATGCGAAAGCGCGGACGTTGTACCAGAAGATCGTTCGGTCGGATGGTGAGCGGGGGCGGTTTGGAAAACAGGCGCTCGAACGGATCAGCCGTCTGGAAAATCTTGGGGAAGGATAACGCGATATGAGCGGTGCTGTCGCCATGATTTCCGAGATTCCGTTTTTTGCTGATCTCACCAAGTGTGAGAATGAAGCGATATCTCGTGCACTTATCCGCAAACGCTATACCAAGGGACAGACAATCGTCCATGAACGCGATGAAGAAAACCAGACGTTTTTCGTAATCGCCGAGGGAGTTGTGCATGTCGTGGTTTTGTCCGCCGAGGGAAAGCGGACCATCCTGGCCACACTTAAAAGCGGTGATTTTTTCGGGGAAATGGCCTTGCTCGACGGAGAGCCGCGTAGTGCCTCGATTGTTGCGGCCGGAGACTGTGAACTTTTCATGCTGTACCGGCGAACGTTTTTTGAGGTGCTGGAGCAGTACCCCAAAATCGCGGTCCGAATGCTCGTTGCCATGTCACGCCGGCTTCGTCGTTCAAACCGCCACATCAATACACTGTCCCTCATGAGCGTGTACGGCAGGGTGGCGGAAGTACTCCTTCAGCTTGGGCATGACCAGGGAAATAGAGTCGGTGAGCTGATTATACTGGACAATCGACCTACACATCAGGTAATCGCCGATATGGCGGGAACCAGCAGAGAGACCGTCACGCGTATTTTGTCGGACTTGCAGAAAAAACGGTACATATCCATAGATCGCAAGAAGTTGGTGATCCTCAATGAAGAAATGCTATACTATTAACCTTCGTATCCCCGTGAAGCGATTTTGGACAATAGTGGTTCCGCTTCTGTTTCTGGTTCCGCTGGCCGGAGCGTTCGCTGGATTTCTGGTTGTCGACCGTGTCGTTATGCCCAGAGTTGTCGGTATTTCCGATCGTGGTACTGTCGAGGTACCGGACATCTCAGGAATGGCACGAGAGGAGGCTCGTCGGAAGCTGTATGCAGACGGGTTGCGTCTGCAGGTCGGCAGAAAAGAGTATGATAACGAGGTCGCTCGTGATGCGGTGATCAGCCAGCAGCCCGAACCGGGCACTCTGGTGAAGAAAAGCCGGTACATAACCGTGGTCATAAGTGAAGGAGCGGAAGTCGATACTATTCCCGACGTTCGCAATTTTAGTGAACGAAAAATGCGTAATTCCCTGCGGGAACGTGGATTTTTCGACCTGAAAATCGTATCTACCTACAACGAAAAATACCCCAGAGACGTAATTATTGGAACGGAACCACCGGCGGGTACCGTGACATCCCGGGAAGTGAGAGTGGAGGCATATCTTTCCAGGGGACCAAGGCCCACTCACGCCGAAGTGCCCAACGTTGTGGGGGACATGCTCTCGGAAGCCAAGACGAAAATAGCGGAATCCGGACTGGTGCTTGGTGATGTGCAATACCAAAAAAGTGGCGCGGGAGGGGCCGGACGGGTAGTTTCTCAATCGACTTCCCCCGGAACACGTGTACCATTGGATACGCCGGTTGAACTGGTTGTATCCTCTCGCTGACTTGGGCCTATTGAAACGTAGCCGGGCATTCGAGTGCCGGGAAGAGCGTGTCGCTAATTGTTGGGCTAGCCCGAGTTTCGCAATCGGAATCAACACTTAACCCAGGTTTCGCAGTCGAGAGCGAGCAACAGCTTACGCAGAATGCCGTGAGTTGATTGCGAAACTTGGGTTAACTAACAGAATGTCGAGAGTCGGCTTCGAAATCCGGGCCGGTTTTCAATCAATCAGAATTGTTGAGCCAATGAAAAATTATCGTACAAAAATCCATACCATTGCGCGATACGGTATTTCGGCAGGAGTTTGGGCGTTCCTGCTCATGCAGGGGTGTTCGCCTGTCCGACAAGGGCGATTCCCCCAGGTGCTTCCCGTTCATCGCCAGGACCGTGGATCGATAGCCCGGGCTCGGGCGGAAACCTATTTCGTGAAAGCCCGGGATTACGATCGACGCGGATTGGACCAGATGGCCGAACATTTCTACGAAATGGCCTACGAACTGGATCCCGACTCGGACATCCTTCGAAGCGTTTTGGCGCAAAAATATGTGGAATCGGGAAAGTTCGCTCGGGCGCTGGTGTTGCTCAAGGGAGAGCGGAGCATTGAGGAGCTTGATCCGGGAGAGAAACGTAGCGCCGCTCAGTATTACTTTCGAATGGGCCAATACACCAAGGCGGCTGAAATTCTGGAATTACTCCCCGCTCTCTCTCCCGAGGAGTCTTATACACTCGGGTTTATATACGAGTCAATGGGAGAACTCGAGCGCGCAATCGAGCGATATGAAAACTGGTTTTCCGAGTATGATGAATCGCTTCGGGCGGGAATGAAACTGGCCGACGTGTATGTCCGGTCCGGTCGTCTCGACGATGCCGAAAGCCTGTTCGTGGATCTGGAAGAGCGAGTTGGTGAGAAACCGGAGATTTTCAACGGGTTGGCACAGGTAAAACTTGCGCTGGGTGATACCGCTCTTGCCTTGGATTTCTTCAAGACTTCTTTGATGTTGGATTCATCGAATCAGCATGCGATGCGGAATATCGCACAGCTCATGATTCAACGAGAGGATTTCGGGTCGGCGATTCAATACTATGAACGCCTTGCCGATACGAATCCGGAGAGCATCGGGTATGGCAGAACTCTATCGTTACTCTACTACTACAACAAAGAGTATGAAAAAGCTGAAATGCTTCTCAAAGAGTTGCTTTCTCAAAACATAGACGATTATGAGCTTCACTTCTATCTCGGGCTTGTTTTCGTAGAACAGGACAAACTCGATCTGGCTCGTATCCAGCTTGAGAAAACCGTAGCCGCTCGTCCGGGCTTTTCCGAGGGATGGCGGCAGGTCGTGTATCTTGCTTTGCGGCAGGACGATAGCGACAGGGCGCTGAAGTATGCATTGCGGTATGTGGAACAGGATCCCGATGCAGCCGAGGCCTGGCACTTGGTGGGCTATGTCTACATTGTGCGCAGAGACTACGAAAAAGCGATAGAGCCCCTGCGGAAGGCCGTCGGTATTGATTCTACCCGGGCACGGAGCTGGTTCGAACTGGGCAGCGCCCTGGAACGCACAGGGCGTCGCCGGGAAGCCATGGATGCATTCAGAACCGTCCTGAAGTTTGATCCCGACTATCATGCCGCGGCAAACTATCTTGGGTACATGTGGGCCGAAAAGGGCGAGAACCTGGACAGCGCGAAGGTGCTCCTTGAGACTGCTCTGAAACATGATCCCGACAACGGCGCATACCTTGATTCCTATGGTTGGATTCATTACCAGATGGGTAATTACGAAGAGGCCAAAGAGTATATCGAAAAAGCCGCCGTCCAAATCGAAAACGATCCTACCATTCTGGATCACCTTGGAGATGTTCTGCTTCAACTGGGGCAGCCCGAAAAGGCTCTTGAGGCTTACCGTCGATGTCTACGAAACAATCCGACCAATGCCGAACAGGTCAATGCCAAAATTGAGGACCTGGACAGCGTAAAAACAAGTGGTGGTGGGGGGGGGCAGTGACGCGTTGGGGCCGGGCAATTCACGTCCTTGAAGTCACTGCAATCCTGGGGGTTCTCCCGACACTACCTGGGTGTACACCCGCGACATTTGTCTGGGAAGAACCCTTTTCAGGTCGCATCCTCGCTGCCCTGCCCCGTGAACCCCGGGAGTATTTTCGCGGAACCGGCGATGTCGAGGTTTGTGTCGACGGTGAATGCCATGGCGGGAGGATCGCGGTAGTTGGTGAAAAGGATCAATCGTTTATGTGTGAGGTATACACACCTTTCGGCACAACCGTTGTTTCGATTACCGCGGATTCCGGGGACGCGTCGATAATCTACGGCGAGAGAGAGTATTCCCTTGAACGCAGCGATTCTTTGTCGGGGATATTACCGTTGAGTGAGTACCCTTTCACATTCAACGATCTTACACGTATTCTGAGAGGTGTTCTATATACTCACCCGGACCTATCGGCACCTCCCGACACCAGCTTCGGCTTTGGAAGGGGCCGGGAGAAGTTGATCTGGGATCGTCAGCCGTTGAAAATGGCGGCTGTTGTCAATAGACGCAGCCGTGCCGTTGAGACGATTTTGTTAACTTTCCCAAGCGGTGCCACCGCTACTTTCGATGAAATACGTGATCGTGTTTCATATGTTGTGGGGCTCAACTCGGGGGTCGGCAACTATCTGAAAGTGCGATACCGAAGAGTACAAACCGGGTATTCCAGTACCCTTGCCGGCGGAGGCTGAAAGGAACTGTAGCGTGCGCAGAAGTGCTGTTTTCGTTTTGTTGTTTGGAATTATCCTTCCTTCCGTGGTCAATTCGGCAATTCATGAGAGCGCCGGGACTAACGTGCTGGCCTTTTTGACAATTCCTCTGGATGCAAAATCGATCGGTTTCGGCAATGCGGGCAGCGGACGACAGAACGGGGTTTACGGTATCCTGGAAAACCCCGCGGCTGTCGGCTATATTGATAATGCCGAGGCTATGATTTCATACCATCCGGTATTGCTGGATGTCCGTGCAGGCAACATGGG
Organism: uncultured Fibrobacterota bacterium; assembly: GCA_964346405.1. GTDB lineage: Bacteria > Fibrobacterota > Chitinivibrionia > Chitinivibrionales > CAYFVL01 > CAYFVL01. The sequence continues at coordinate 813 of CAYFVL010000017.1, read as the reverse complement.
ATATGCGAAAAGGTATGCGGACGCAGGAGTTTTTGCCGGCAATTTGATCTATTTGTCGAGCGGAAAAATTGAGGAAGTTAAGAATAAATCCGGTGCCCCGTATGAAACGGGAAGGGTATTTAACCCCTTTTCTCTCGCTGTCGGAGCAACTTATGCCGGTGAGGTGTTCCGCGATATGGCAATGGCTGTAACGGTCAAGGGTATTTACGACAACCTCGGGGCTCCGTCGGATGAAGGGTCTTCTACCCGGGACTATCGCGCGTATGGCCTTGGGTTTGATATGGGGTGGCAGTATCGGACATTTGCCGATCGGCTTTGCTATGGTATACACGTGAAGAATATCGGAATGCTGGTATCCGGCTACACCGACGACTACGACGGTGAAACGCTTCCGACTGAGCTTTCGGCGGGTGTCTCCTATAGCCCGCGCTACGTATCCGCGCTCCAACTTGCTTTCGACCTGCGGAAAGCCATTGATGATTACCTGACCATGGAAGGCGGTATCGAGATTGCCGTCTACGAAGACATATTCAGAATACGATTCGGTTTTTCCGGCAGTCAGAAGGATATCGGGGAGTTGTTCAGTCGCGCCTTTGCTGAAGGCGACAACACATACCTGAAGAGTAACTGGGGACTTCTGGCATTGGGAGCCGGTGTGAACGCTCCGATCGGCGCCACTCTTTTCCATATCGATGCCGCGATTCAGTTCAGGGCACAGCACCTTCCTGTTGATAAGATTATCACTATTGGCTTGGAGTTCTAGTGTGGTGTCCGACAATTGGCGTGAATTTAGGCGAGGCGATTTTCGTTCCC
>CAYFVL010000016.1:0-35937 GCA_964346405.1 uncultured Fibrobacterota bacterium | reverse complement strand
CACTCTGTTTGCCTCAAACCTGAGCATTTACCGAATTTCACGCCGGTAATGCACCATCGGTAGAGAAACCGTTGTTCCTCCGGGCTATATCGCAAGCACAACACCCGATCGCTCCCCCGGTCCGCCACCCAGAAGTTTCCCTCTCGATCGGTGCAGATCCCGCGGGGATCGCGGAGTTCCCGTTCCTCCCGGCTCATTTAACCAAAAGGGATTACGAAAATCCCCGAGGACGGGACGACAATCTTCCGCCCCTTGTGGGTCCACTTGGTGCATAGCACTATATACCCTATCCGAAACGATCAGAAGTTCTGGAGGTTCCGTTCTGAAACCCATGTCGTCTTTATATGGATCCCAAAAAATTTTCAGCCAATACCAATCTGGAAATCTCTCATTCCCAGAAAGATCCTCGAAGTCTTCAGACAGCGTTACCTGAACTTCGGCAATACTTACACCGCTCAGCTTCAGATTATCCAGCATGCTCTTCAGCACATCTGAGATGATTACAAAAGGAGTTGCATCTAGCCCAAGTTTCGCAGTCGAGAGACGCCGTACCGAGCGGAGCGTTGCATTGCGCTGCACTGAGCGGTGTCGAAGTGAGTCGAGTCGAAGTGAGCGATGTCGAAATGTCGAGGCGATGTCCCGAGCGGTGTCGAGGGGTAGAGCATTATGCGTAAGATTTTGTGCGAGATTGACTTAGAAAAAGCGCAGGGGTATCCGGGGAGATACCTTGAGTCCCGCCCGGACGGGACCGTGAGTCGGCTGCGAAACCTGGGCCATGCAATCCGTTCGAAGATTGAGACATTCGACACTGCCGACCCACGGGGCAGACCGAAATTCGGCGATATTGACTCAAACTCCACAACAGACTATTTTGCTCCGGAACTCCAGCGGGAAGACGTGGTCGGGAGTGAATCAGACAAAAATTCGAGTGTGCGGTATCAAAGCAGATGTACCGCACCGAGATTACAGCCAATGAAAAATAACCGATTCCTGTCAAATGTCGGTGGAGCATTCGGCGCCAAAGCAACTCGCTATCAGGCTCACGCTCATGTGCAACAGCGTGCCCTGGCTCGACTGGTCCGACACCCGTCTTTCAAGGATTTGAGTGGAAAAATGATTGCCGATATAGGGGCTGGTATCGGAGTTCTCGGTCCGATACTCAAGAAGGCCGATATTCACGGACGATTGCTGGGGATCGATATCTCCTTCGAGGCTCTCCATATCGGCAAATTGCGCAATGAATTCGGCGCCGGCGCCGTGCAGGCGGATATGACGACCCTTCCGCTGGTCACCGATTCGGTGGACGGAGTCGTCCTGTCTTCAAGCGCTCAGTGGCTTTCCGACCCGTGTGCCTCGGCTCAACCGGTCGCACAGATTCTCAAGCCGGGTGGTATTTTTGCTTTTGGAGTGCTTCTCGAAGGCACTCTTGTTGCGCTTCGAAAGGTGCAAAAGCGATATCGGATAACCCCGCCCGTACACTACTGCCGAGGAAAGGAATACATCGAGGCCGTCGAGGCATGCGGACTTACAATCATACACTCGGAAGAGAGAATCGAGACCGATCATTATGAAACTGGAATGGCCTTCCTTCGCGGACTGAGCGCCATCGGAAGCACCGCGCATGACGGAATGCACCTGTCTCGCCAAGTGCTCGCAGGATTTGCCCGCGACAGCGAAGCGATGGGCGGAACCGATACGGGAGTAATCGCCCAGTATAATTATCTACTGGGAGTAGCCCGCAAATAAGGAAACATTCGCGATTGCTGGAGAATTTATTCCGTGACGACTCCTAACCCAGGTTTCACAATCAACTCACGGCATTCTGCGACTGCGAAACTTGTGCTAAGGACGGAAAATCTATGAATACTGAATCCGGCGGCTATTTTGTAACCGGCACCGACACCGATATCGGGAAAACGTGGGCGGCTCGTACTTTGGTACGGTTACTGGCCCGGCGGTTCCCCACCACGTATATGAAACCCGTACAAACCGGCTGTATGCGCGATTCCGAAGGCAAACTGTCCGCTCCTGATTATGTATTTGTTGCACCGGAAATGAGTGCGCAATCCGAAGCTGCCGACAATCATGTCCCCTATCGATTCGAACCTGCATGCTCTCCTCATCTGGCCGCGAAAATGTCCGGCATCGTTATCCAAACTAAGGTCATAATGGATGCCTTTCGTCGGTTGAATGCTATTGCCCAACGCGTAATTGTCGAAGGCGCCGGGGGGCTGTACGTGCCCCTGAACAAGAATACCATGATGATCGATCTTATGTCCGAGATGAAAATGCCGATAATTCTGGTCACTTCACCGAGGCTGGGTACGCTGAATCATACGTTTCTCTCCCTGGAAGCCCTCCGTTCGCGCGGCTTGACCATTGCCGGAATTATGTTCAATAACGTGGAAAAACTTCGAGGCCCCGACTTCATCTGCCGTAACAACGCTGAAACAATAGCAGCATACGCCGACGAAATCCCTTTTGTAGAGATACCGGATGGAACGGTAACAAACCCCGACATAGAAAGGTTCTGCGATGAAATCGTCGGATAAAACGTTTGACTACCTTTGGTTTCCGTTCACCTATTATCAGGACCTGATCGAAAATCCCCCCATCGTTATTCGCCGGGGTGAGGGTATGTATCTATACGACGATCATGATCGCTCGTACCTGGATGCCGTCGGTTCCTGGTGGGTAAGTATTCTCGGACATAACAATCCGGAGATTTCCCATGCAATACGAGAACAACTGGTCAGACTTGAACATGTAATCATGGCCGGCTTTGTTTCGGAACCTGCGCTCAAGCTCTCCGAATTGCTGGTGAATTTTCTGCCCAAAGGACTCGACCGTGTGTTCTATTCCGACGACGGCTCGACCGCGGTGGAGGCTGCCCTGAAAATGGCGCTACAGTATTGGGCGCTCAAGGGCGAAAAACGAACCAGATTCGTCGCGTTTTCCGGTGCCTATCACGGCGATACTCTCGGTGCGATGTCCGTCGGTTCGATACCACATTACCATGACATTTTTCATGAGCGGTTCTCAAAACAACTGTTCACCGATGCACCGGACTGTTTTCGTTGCCCGGCCGGCAAAGAACCGAACACCTGCGCCGCCGAGTGCATGGATTCGCTGGAAAAAATATTGAATGAACAAGGCGAACGGATTGCCGCATTCATTTTCGAGCCCATGGTCCAGGGCGCGGCGGGAATGCGTGTCTATCCGTCGAAAGTGCTTACGCGTGCATTCGAAATCTGCCGCGGATACGGCATTTTGACAATTGACGATGAAGTTGCCATGGGGTTCGGTCGAACGGGGAAACGTTTTGCTTGTGAGCATGCCGAGGTAGTGCCGGATATCATGTGTCTGGCCAAAGGACTGACCGCCGGTTACCTCCCACTCTCGGCCACGGTTGTTTCGAGCCAAATCTACGAAGAATTCAAAGGGACGTATCCCGGGGATCGCATATTTCATCATGGGCATTCGTTCACCGGTAATCCGCTTGCGGCTTCGGCCGCGGTTGCCGCTCTGACTCTGTTCGAAAGAGACAAAATACCGGAATGCCTTTCGGATCTGATGAAACGGTTCCGAACCGGCTTGAAAACAATCTTTGAGGACAGTCCTGTTGTAGGCGATATTCGCTCCATTGGAATGGTGGGCGCGCTGGAGTTGGTTGCGGACCGAACCACGAAAAAACGATTGCCAAAAGAAAAACGAATAGCCGATCGTGTATGTCGAAAAGCGATCGAACGGGGGATACTCCTCCGACCACTCGGCGAGGTGATCTATTTCATCCCTGCCTTCATTATAACCGAAGAGCAAATCGACCATATGTTCGGTGTTACCCGAGAGTGTCTTGACGAGGTTCTTGATGAAGAAGCCGGCAATCTTTGAGCGACTGGAGCGATCACTCGAAGCCCGAATGTCCGATAATCGGTTGCGGAAAACGGCTCCATATCGCGACGACGTCACCCTCGACCTGTCGACCAACAGCTACCTCGCACTGGAAACCAACCGAGCGGTAGCCGCCTATGCCGGAACTCTGGCAGCCGGATACCTGGCGGGAAATCTGGCGTCTCGGCTCATTTCCACGTCGTCCAAATTATACGAAACACTCGAAAAGGAGCTGGCCGAATGGAAACAGACGGAATCGGTTCTTCTTTTCAATTCCGGATACGTGGCTAATCTGGGCATTCTCCAGGCTTGTGCCAACCGCGACACGGAGATCTACTCCGACCGGCTGAATCATGCATCGATTGTTGATGGGATCAGGCTCTCGGGTGCTCGAATGATCCGGTATCGCCACTGCGATGTCGACGATCTTGTAAGCCGGCTCAAGAAAGGTCGTGCTCGTGACAAAATTATCTTGACCGATTCCGTTTTCAGCATGGACGGGGACCGGGCTCCGCTTTCGGCAATCGCGGACATTGCGGAAGAACACGGATGCCTGATAATGGTAGATGAAGCACATGCAACCGGGGTTCTGGGTCCTCATGGTGCCGGGCTGATCGACGAACTCTCTATAGGCGAGAAAGTTCACATCCGAATGGGGACTATGAGTAAGGCCCTGGCGGGTCTCGGCGGCTTTTTCGCCGGTTCCTCCTTTCTGCGGGAATACCTGGTGAACACTGCACGAAGCCTCGTGTATTCGACAGCGCTCCCCCATGCGGTGCTCGCCCACGACCTCGCGGCCGTTCGCCACATCCGTGCCGCCCCGCAGGTGGGGACGGAGCTGCAACGAAGCGCCGACTGGTTTCGACACCGGCTCCACGAACTCGGTTTCGACACTCTTCAGTCGACCACCCAGATCGTCCCGTGTGTGTTGGGATCCGACACAGAAGCTCTCGATCTCTCGAAAGAACTTCTGAAAGAAGGCATAAAAGCTCCGGCAATTCGCCCACCCACAGTTCCTGCCGGAACCTCCAGAATTCGTTTCTCGCTAACCCCCAAGGCTGATCGCGATGAGCTTGAGAGGGTTCTGGCTGTACTGAAAAGGTGGAGCAGGAGATAATCCCCGGGGGACGGAGCCGCGGTCGAGCATTTCCGGGTCTCGGGGCGCCACGGCGGGGCGTCACGGCGGGGACGCACGGCGGGGACGGAGCTGCAACCAGGCTCCAGCCTGCGCATCGATACGAGCATGATACACCGTGCATCATTAACCCGGGACGACAGGACGCCGAAACAGACTGAACCGACGATCTATCGACCGGAGATGAAACCGGAAGAGGAAAGGAAACAAGGTTGTCCAATCAAGAGATAGTCATAGGAGGCTGGTCACTTTGTCCCCGCATCCTTGAACCTTTTTTCGGCCCTGCCGCCCACTATGTTGACTCAAACGAGCTGGTTGCGCAAGTTATCGACGATGACGGTGCACTGATCGAAAACTGGCCTCGGGTCATCTGCGAAAGCATTCGCAACAGCGCGATGGTGGGTCCATATCGGCTGATCGGTTGGTCGATGGGAGCAATGATAGCATTTGCCTGCGCCCGCGCGCTGAAGCCGACGGAACTCGTATTTCTCTCCCCCACCTTGTCTTTTGTGCGTCGTCCCGACTACCGTTTCGGCATGAACCCGGCTGTCCTGCGGCGCATGCGTGCATCCCTGGTCGCCGACCGAACAAGTACGCTCAGACAGTTCCAGGAAAACTGCGGGATCCCGGAAAATCATGTCGGTGAGTCTGAAGCTCATGCAGATACCCCCATCCTGAAAAAAGGTCTCTCATTCCTGGAACTGGCGGACTTGCGATCGCTCACACCACCGGAAGTCCCAATTCGTATTCTCTATAGCGAGGAGGATCGGATTATCCCACCGACTGCGTCTCGCCTGTTCGCCGAACAATGTGGGAGTCCGGCCGAGAGTATGTTGGGAGGACACGCGTTTTTTGTTAATTAACCATAAGACAGTTGCAAAGGCCGCCCTGCAACCCGGACGACCCGACTGACGCCTTTACGGTTTTGTTCGATTTCCGGCTTCATCCAGTGTATAATCATAAGAGACATATTCGAAGATCGATGCTACCATTTCAGTTTCTTCGGGTAAATGTCATCTTGACCCAATTCAGCCCAGACGTGCAAAGGTATAACAATGGGCAAAAATAATTCCGTTTTTCTTGAGGTCATCGAGTGGTTTGATTCGACTGGGGATTCAATGGCGCAGCGAATCCCACACGAAGGATCGGGTGATATAAAATATGGCGCCCAGCTTGTTGTTCGAGAGAGCCAGGCTGCAGTGTTTTTCTACCATGGACGGGCACTCCATGTTTTCGGCCCCGGTCGTCATACCCTTCGGACGGCAAACATCCCTATTCTCACCAAAATTGCCGCACTTCCCTGGGGAATGCACAGTCCCCTTCGGGCCGAAGTGTATTTCACGAATCTGAAAGTGTTCACAAATCTCCGCTGGGGAACGCGCGATCCGGTTGCGTTCAAAGACTCGGAGCTTGGGCTCATTCGTCTGCGCGCTTTTGGTATGTCCGACATACGCATCATCCAACCGCTCCTTTTCATCAATTGGCTGGTCGGCACCGTCGGCAGCTATACGGCCGAAGATATATCTCAATATCTCGGCAACGTGATTGTCTCCCGATTCAACGACTACATGGGAGAGAACCTCGATACGATTCTGAATCTCCCGGCACGCTACGATGAAATGGCTGTTGGGCTTGGTGAACGCCTGCAAAGTGATTTCAATCGGTTCGGCATACGCCTCAATAGTCTGTTCATACAATCAATAACTCCACCGACCGACGTGCAAAAAGCAATCGACGATCGAAGCAAACTTGGTCTTTTCGATGATCTTGGTCGTCTTGCTCAACTCAAGACAGCCGTTGCCGTTGAGAAAGCGTCCGAGAACCCGGGCAGCGCGGGTGCGGGAATGGGAATGGGTATCGGCATGATGGTGCCGGGTATGCTTGCCCAGGCTACCACGGACAGGGGTTCGTCGCGAGCACAGAAATGCCCCGATTGCGGGAAGCGGGTTTCCAGGGAAGCACGCTACTGTCACCATTGTGGACATCAGATCGTCGTTTTCCTTCAGTGCACCGAATGCAACAAAAACCTTTCTCCATCCGCGAAATTTTGTTCTCGTTGCGGCACAGCCGTCAAGAGAGAGACCGCTGCGACGACCTGCGGGAACTGCGGCTCTCAGGGACTGCCGAATGCCGTATTCTGTAACCAATGTGGTGAGAAAATCACGTAGTCTCAGTTCTTCACGGTAATCAGTATTCGCGCGGGAGCCTCGGATGAAGGACATTGACAAAATCTTGCATCTTGAACACCAATGTCCCCAATGTGGTGCTCCAATCGGTATGCTCGAGACCGACCACATTCTTTCTTGTCCCTATTGCCGAACACACCTGTTCATGCAATGGCCCGACGGCATCAGTCGCTATTTTCTTCCATCGTCCGTACAAAAACCGACATTCTATGTCCCCTACTGGAGATTTCGCGGAAGTGAAATCCAACTCTCGAAAGAAAATGAGAGCTACGGGTTGCTTGACGCCACAGCCATTGCCGTGCGTCGGACGCATTTGCCCCGTTCGGTAGGTATCCGGGCCCAGACGATCAGGGGGAAACTTGTCGGTAGTGATCTTGGAGCGCCTTTTCTCGAAGCCGATCTACCCCTCGATGAGTTCCTCGCTTCTCTGGACGAAAACAAGAAGGTGGACACCGGCCGGGACAGTCCGAAAAAAATTCCTCCCGAACGAATTATCAGTGATTTCTACAGTGGCAAAACTCCGAGACGTGAGATGATTTTCACCCAGAAGACAATGCGACAGAAGAGCACTGAAAACGGACGACTTCTTGCACAACTCACCCACCTCTATGCTTCCGGTACCACTGGTGAAAAGGTCCGGCACCATGCTTTCATTGGTGAGACAGTCAGCATGTTATACTTCCCCTATTTCATTGAAAACAATCGATTGCATGACGGGCTGACCGGGAGAGTACTTTCTGATTTTCCCTCCTCTGAAATGCCCGGGCTCAGTTGCAGCCGTCCCGCCCATGAGGGAATTCAATTTCAGCCCGCACACTGTCCGAATTGTGGCTGGGATCTCGAGGGAGATAAACAAAGTATTGTCCTTACATGTGCCAATTGTCTCTGGGCAGGCTGCGCGGGCCACCAACGGCCGACATCGGTCTCGTATGGGTATTGGGATTGTTCATTTCGGCCCCACGTGTGGATTCCGTTCTGGACATTGCGAATAGAATCCCGGGGAATTCCACTAAGCACTGTAGGAGATTTCCGGATGATCGCAAATCCGTATACACGGTTTTCAGCCGTCGCACCCGAGTCGCAAATGCGCTTCTGGATGCCCGCATTCAAGATTCATCCGGCACAGTTGCTTCGTATAGCTTCAGCGATAACCGTGAACCAACAACCCCCGCGCCCACCCGATCACAGGTGTTCTCGGGAACCCCATTTGCCCGTGACGCTTCCGCACAAAGAAGCTTTTCAGGCGATCCATCTTCTGGTGGCCTCTCTTTGTCGACGACGCAAGAAATACTTTGAACTCAGCGCTGAAAAGAATTACCGTCTCGTTGAAGTATCTCTTGCATACATTCCATTTATCCGACGAAATATGGAATTAATCCAGCCGGATATCAACTTCGCGATTCAGGCTCGAGCCATTGAACAAGGGTCGAATCTGTAGCGATGGGAGGCTGACGGGAGGACGAAGCCGTATTTGGGCGTTTTTGCCACTCGGTCGCCCATGAATAGCGGATGAGCCGGCGACGGACCGCTGGAATGCAGCTCCGTCCCCCCCCGCGCTATTCACCGAGGTCGACAAGCTTCTGCGACGCCAGCTTGTATCGGGAATGGGTTGGATCGCGGCGGTATACCTGTTTGACCATACGCCAATAGTGTCGAGCCTTTTCCAAAGCATCATCCGCGCCCGTGCTTTCATAGACTTTCTCATGCAATCCCGCTGTCGCAAAAAGCGCATCTTCTCGAATTGAATGGGGATCCCGGAGTATGCTCCTTTTCGACAATGCATTTTCCATATGAGACAGGGCTTTGGAATAATCCTGCTCATGCCGCAGAATCAGGCCGTGAAGATACTCGAGTTGGGCATCCTCCATTTGAATATCGGAAACCAGAGTCAAAGCACTATTCCACTGTTTCAAGGAAACCAGGGCCTGAAGGCGATAGAGATTTGCTCGGTTTTCCAGTGTCTCGTCTTCGGGTTTGTAATCTTTCAGAATATCGAGTATTTCAGCATACTTGCGAGTCCGAAATGAAGCGGCCGCGGCTTCCAGCGGCTCGGTGGTCTTGTATTTCTCGAGCAGGAGTTCCCGGCGTGACTTTGGCGGAATCTTCACCGGTTCGGATTCCGGCAATGCCGGTTCAGCGCTCTCCAAAATCTCAGGCGGCGACTCTTTCCGGCCAATTGGATCCGAGGCTGCTTTACCCTCCGTCGCGGGCTCTGCTTTTTCCCTCCGAACCGTGTGCTCCGACCGGACCTCTTTCGGTTTTATAGTTTTCTTCTCTTCGACATCAGGTTTACTCACATCCGATCCAGTTTCGAGCGGGGGCGCAGATCCGGATTCTGAAGGATTTGTTGCCGGCTCGGGCAGCGTTTGCTGCGAGGAAAGGGAGCCATCCTCCTCTCCCGCGACAAACCGATCCCACACAATGTATCCCACGAACACCAGACCAATCACCAGTACAACACCTCCGAATCCGGCCAGAACGATAGATAGGATCGACTGTTTCGATTTACCGTCCGCACTTTCCCCCGCATTATCAATTGGCGATATTGCCGCGGAAGGGGGTGCGACAAAATCACCCGGATTCCGAACGTATGCCGCCAAAACTTCCTCGGGTCGGAGTGAAGTTGTATGGGTATGAATGGTTTCGATTACCCGTACCAGATCCTCGGCAGTCTGTATCCGCTTCTCCGGATCTCTCGACATGCACGTGTCGGACAGCGTTGCCAATTCGCCCTTTATGGACGGGGTGCGGGACTTGAGCGGTTCATAGACATTTTCGGCTTTGGCTTGAAGCAGCAAGGACATCGACTTCTGCGGGAAAGCTCGCCGACCGGAAAGCATCTCATAAAGAATCGCTCCGAACGAGTACACATCGGTACGCGCATCGATCCCGTCTTTGTCAAGTTGCTCCGGTGACAGATACATGAGAGTCCCGACCACCTTGCCCGGAGCGGTGTGAATACTCACTTCGGACGGACGGGCGATCCCGAAATCCATCAGCTTCAACACGCCTTTGGATGAGACCATTATATTCTGGGGCTTGAGGTCTCGATGAATAATCCCGCGGTACACCTTTCCGTACAGCATTATCTCTTGATTGTGAGCATACGCGAGCGCTCTGGAGGTCATAACGCCGATCGCTGAAATGACCGCGGGGGGCAGAGGAGTGTATCGTTTTATCAGGGTATCCAGCGTGACCCCGTCGATGAATTCCATCTCAATGAAAGGCAACCCCTCCCAGTCGCCTACATTGTGAACATCAAGCAGGTTGGGGTGATGGAGCTTGGCGGTAATTTTGCTCTCGGTCTCAAACCGTCCCCGGGTTTCTTTGTTCATGTTCGGGAGGAGAATTTTGACCGCTCTGAAGACCTCGAGGCGCTGGTTCCAGATCTTGTAGACTCTGGCCATACCCCCTTCTCCGATTTCACCGACAATCACTCCCGATCCCAGAGGAACACGGCTTTCCGCGGAAGGCAGCTTTTTCAGTTCGTACGGATTTTCGATTTTCTTTCCGACCGGCCGGATATACTGCTTTGCGGGAGGAGGGCCGGAATAATCCGCCTGTGTTTCCGCGGGAACCCGGTTTGGAGCCGGGTCGGAGTTATTCTCGGTTCGTAAATCTTTCGGGCGGTGATCGTCGGTCATTCTAAAAACGCAATTCGTAGGCTGCCAGTATCTCCCGATCGAAATAGTCCGTCCCGAACTCACGTTCCAACCCGAGTCGCGCGTACACGGAACTGCGGCGCCCGGGACTGTAGGTAGCCGTGGTCAGTATGCTCCATTCGTCGGACGGTGGGCCGTTATGGTCGTTGGTGTGACGTATCCCGGTATCGAAAGTTGCCGAAAAAACATCCTTCACCACTCGCCACGTGGTCCCTCCCGAAATATAGTACTGGGACAGGGCATAGTCACCATCGGAAAGGGTTCCGTTGCCCGACAGCCTCGTCTCAAATGGACTGTCCTGGATGATGTTGTACCACGACCCGCCGAATGAATGCCCCTGGAGTTCGATCACAATTGGGGTCGCCACGTATTCTGTCGTCGAATCGTTCGTCCGGGATGGGTCGGTCGCCAGTATGACCGCGGAATTACGAAAACGCGATCTATTGTAGTTGAGCGAGAAGGTATTCGATGTCTTGCCGACGTCATACGTGTACTGGGAGTTTATCCCGAACACATTGGCATCGTCCTCGTTGTCGGAAAGGCTTGTCGGTACACTCAGACGCTCTCCATTGGTGGACATGAAATGCACGGTTGCCGATGGGAATTCCCGCGACCAGAACAGCGATACCGATCCGGATAATCTGAATCGATTCCTTACCGCCGGTTTGACCCCGTCGAGAAGATCTCTATAGAACCCCACATCACTCTTCAACGCGATCTTACCGTCGAACATGTGCAGTTCTTCCACAATGTCGAAGCCATTTCTATTGGTGCCGAGATTCGGGTGTCCGTGCGAGACGAAATTCGGGCCGATATAATAGTACCTGAACTCAAACAATTCACGGAATCGTCCAATTGGGAGATTCAACCTCAAACCGGCATCCCAGACCGTTGATCGCTTAATTCCTCCCCACTTCGCCGAATCCGGAATGTCCTCCCAGAAGGCCGGCAAGGGAGTCGTGGTTTCGTTGAGTATCAGAAGCCATTCGATTCTTTGAGGTAGATCAGTCTCGAGGCTGTCGTCATCAATGGGCCCCCCGGAAATGTCCTTGGTATGGAAGCTGAATGCGCCATTCCCAAAAACGATAATCCTGCGATTCCACAGCCCGATTTCCCCATCAATCCCAAATGCCAGATTATCCGAAGGGCGTACACCTCCATACTGAATGACCAGGTTAGATTTGTCTGAACCCGGAGGTCTCCCGGTATCAATCACGGAACTCAATTGGCTTATCGATTCCACGTCGTCCCTCGATTTAAGGACCGACAGCCCCAGTTTGAAATTCCTCCCCGAGCCAAAATGGAGCCTTCCACTGAGCATCGAACGACTGTAGGTTCCGCTACTGAGAAAATCAACCGAATCACGAAAATCGACAGGCTCTTTAATGCCTAAAAGGCTGTCTATTCGTTCTTTAAGCGCTTCCTCATCAAGAATGTAAGGCTCGACCGCCCTTCTGGTTCGTCCGAAAGCAAGATCCAGATTGATTCCCTTCCGTGGTGTGCTCAGCTCGACCTCGAGTCCGGAAATACGAGTACCATAGAGAAGAAAACGATTGGATTCCGGCCAGTTGTCACCAATACCGATCTTGACGATATTCCCGATACCGGCATTCGCTCGAAAAGTCTGCACCGATTGACCGTGCTCGACTGCATCGGAATAAAGAGATACCAAGCTGCTGTAGGACCATGGCCCGGCATGCCCGGACAAGTCACCTTCGAGTCGACCGATCCATTTTCCGGAATCCTGAACCGAAAGGTATTCGACGCCCGCATAGGCACGGCCGGTCGCGACCAGGTCAATCGGAGTGATCCCCTCGAGGTCGGCACCCGCCTGAATCATCGCCACTCGTCGATCATCCGCGAGAGAATCAGTATCTATTATATAGCAGCGGTAGGCCCGGTATTCCAGAAGACGGAACAGCGGCCCATACAGGGCGACCGTAATCATGTGAGGACCAATCAGACCTTCGCGGGTATCGAATTGGGCATCCGGTACAAAAACCACCGTAGAACCGTTTTGCCGAAGTCGGCCGGATACGTTGGTTTGATCAAAGTAGACTCGAACCCGTCGCACATTTTCGACATCTTCATATCGAACGGAGATGAAAAAGTCCTTGTCCAGTACAAAGGCATCCTCAAGCGGGGCAACAGGAATGATACGGGACGTCACGGGAGCTAATATCGCCGCCGAAACTACCAGTAATCCGAAAAGCCGCATTCTAAAAATGTTTTTCACTGGTATTGCACCGTTATGGTTTTGGACTCGCCCATTGAGTTATAGAACCGTACATTCAGACTCTTGAGAGATCGAGGTGTAAAAACCGGCATTATTCGTACCTCCTTGCTCAAAGGAGTCAGGCTGGTAGTTGCGGTGGAGCGGTTTTCAACTGTCACCGCGCCCTCGAGTACCTTCCATTCATGGAATGAGAATTCATTTCGACCTGTAGCCGAAACGGTGAAGGGAACTCCTCCCGGCACCCGAACCCTTGCTCCCTTGTCTACGGTCCCCATTTGATCGTGGTAAATGAAAGAAACCAGACTGGTATCCCCCGTCGCAAGGGTATCGAGAGGATGGTACGGATCGGCCGTATCGGGAACGAATACCGCACGCACAACGGCATCCTCTTGTTCAACAAAAACCTCTGTTTCGGCACTCCAGGTGTCTCTTATCCGCACTCCCGCTCCCGACAACGGAGTCCATTGCAGAAACCGTTGTCCTCTGTTGGGAATTGCCTGAATCTTTGTCCAGCGATTCCGAACAATGTACTTCTCGTTCTCGGGATCAACCCTCCCCAAACCGTTGGTAGCCAATCGAAGCTTCGCCGTTTCGGTGGTAAAAATCGCGCGAATGGAAGCGGCCCCTTTGTGTACGATTGCGGTCTGCTCGGGACTGGTAAGAGTATCCTCCAGAAGAATTCTATCCGAATCTCCTTCGGCGATACGCCATTCAACGAACGCAGCTTTGAGATCGGGGACCGCAATAAGCTCCTGGGGACAATCTTCACAATTTCGCACCAGTCCGGTCGGCTCGACATATCCACCTTCAGTTGATTCCACGTGCAGAGAACAGATCGTCGGTGAAAAGCGGGCCAGTAATACCGCATCTCCCGAGGATAAGGTGACCGACGTGGATTCCGCGTGTGGGTTTTCAATCTCGGCCCAGCCGCCCAGAAGGCGCCATCCGAGAAAATATTTGTTCCTGCGAGGCCTGGCATTCAGAAGAACGGGTTCACCATGAACTACCTCCATGCCGCGCGACGGTGATGTTTTTCCGAATCGAGTCCGCTTCAGATCCAACCGATACCGCATCTTTTCGACAACAGGCTTCAGCCTGGCGGGACGGCGACTGATCAGTACGGCATCCTCGAGTCCCTGAATACGCGGCCGTCCGTGCAGAGCCTCCCATTCCGCGATCCGGAATCCCTTTTCGGGAGTGGCTTTAAGCGCAACCGGCTCATTTCGTTCGACAAAAAAGCTACCAGTCGGCTCTACTAGCGCGTTGCTGCTGCCGTATACCTCTACCTCAATTGGATTATCCGCGAATTCGGCCACGATTCTGGCGTCGGTGCTGTCGAGAAGAACCTCGGTCTGAGGGCTCCGAATGTTTTCTACCACTGCGTGCCCCGCCTGAACTCGCCAGCGCAAAAAGTAGTGATCACTGTCGGGGCGTGCCTCAAGCAGAACCTTTTCCCCATGTGCGACTTCGACACTATCGCGAGGAGATGTCGAACCACCTTCGCTTTTTTCTATAATGAGGCGATACTTTTTTTGAGAGAATATCGGAGTAGCTTTGCCCCGCGAGGTACTCAATCGAATCAGGGTTTCCCCATTTTCGTCTTCGGACACCGTAACCCCTCGTGATGTCTCCCAGCGCTCGATACCGTATCCTTTATGAGGCCAGACCTTTACGCTTATCGACTGATCCTTTTCCACGGGAATGGTTCCATGCGGGACAACCCGCCCCAGATCACTGTCACTCTCTATGTGCAGCAAAACGGGGTTCCGTGAAAACCGCGCCTCGATTTCGGCTCCGGCGGCGACTCTGACCAGTGTTGTTTCTCTAACCGTTTCACGTATGTCGGCCAGACCTTTAACAACCCGCCATCCTACAAAGCGATATGCCGACGATGGTTCGGCGATGATATCGGTGCCGACACCTCCGACAACGGGCAGACGTCCCTTAGGGCTGACTCGTCCCCCCTCGCCGGCGTCAAGAACCAACTCGTGGATCAGTCCGGACGGCGGCTCCAGGTCTTCGAGGTTCGAAATGATTTCCATCATCCGCGGAAGCTCTTCGGGGTGGATTATCCCGGTCTGCGGTGGGCTATCCCCCGCAACGAATGCTACCGAATACGGCGCCAGATATACCCAGTCTTCATACATCGGATCGGCGACCCGGGAAAAGCCGCCAAAATTGAAAATCGTAGTGGCCAAACGGCCTTCATCGCGGATAACCAGAACCCGACTATCCTCCACGGAGAGTAGATTTGACCCCGAAAAAACATCGAGCGAGGAAGAATCCTTCTCCGCAACATCGAATCGAGCCCAACCCGTTTTGATGCGACAGCTTTCGGTGGTATACCCCAGATCACGGAATTGATATACGGAAACCTCGGTCCGGGGGGCGAGCTGAACTGTTGTCATGCTGTGGGTATACCGTAACTCCACCATCCCGGTTCGACCAGTTCGTATCACCGTCCCCGAGTTGCACAGAAATCCCTTTTCCACAAGAACGCCACGGTCGGCATCCTCGTGCCGAGCAAGCACGAATCCGCGTGTTCGAACGATGACCGCAACAGGCTCTGCCGCTGATTGCGACACACCCAGTATCCAGGCAAGAATAAACCCAGCTAAGATTAGTCGTGTCTTTGTCATCTCGCGTTATCGCACTCCCGTTCCAAGGACCTTGTACGTGCCGGTGACCATGCTATCGACTGCTTCACGAAGCTCCGGTATTTCCGCGGGATCGGCCTCTATACGAATTTCAGCCCGTTCCCGATACGGGAAAACTTCGTCAAGTTCGTCTTCATCGCACACTTTGGAGAGTATTCGCAAAATTTCATCTATTTCCGGGTTTGCCTCCCCCAGGTACATGAAACCGAACAATTCGCTTGCAAGGGTCGAACTGGAAAACCCTTTGAGATACCCAACGATTTCCCAGTAATACACCGTTCCCGATACCAGTCGAGGCGCACTGGGAGGGTATCGAAGGGTAAACACAGTAGTTTTTTCGGAATAGACAGGGGCACGACGAGCAGCTTCATGAGCAGATTCGCCGCCCCGCGCCTCGTAGAGACGAAACTCGTACACCGGTGATGTACCGTAGATATATGGAGGAAGATCCGAAGACCACACGAACACAGGATTGCTTTCCTGAAGCACAGGTGTTTCCATAGACGATTCACGGCCCGGGCTTATGAGGGAAATACTCGTTGCATTGAGGATGGTATGCGAATGGCTGCCGGCATTGATGATAGTATTATTAGAGGCATCCTTCAGAACCATCGTCTGGACGATCTGTCCATCGGGAACTCGCTGGGTTCTGAAATATCTCTCCCGGATCTCCGATTCGGATAATTCGAAAACAGTGTTATCTTTGTAAAATTTTGCACCTGGAGCACCGTCGAAAAAGGCTTTGCTGGTCACCTGTGAACGCGGCTCATTGGGTACAAGCGAAAAAACGTTCGATTTGCATTCATAGAGTTTTTCGACCGTTTCAGGTCCCGCCACCGGACTCAGCCTGAGGGTCACAATGTACTGGACATGCACATTCCGCAGAGTATCCAGGTTACCGAGATTATCGATATAGGCGACGAAAACCTGGTTTTCCGCCCCGGATCGGGCAACATCGAAATCCGCCGGTGAGATATTGGTGATAACCGACGGCATTGTCGAAATAAAAAGGAGATCCTGTGCCGAAACCGTATGCAAGGGGCCTACGGACAGGAACAGCATACAGAAGGTTGCCCAAATAGTGCACAGGTATTTCATGAGCCGTATTCCTTTGAAGGGGCCGAATCGTTCCCGAAGCTTCCGGCATGAAACATGAATATAAGTCAGCGCACCCCTCAGTATTCCTGTTCCAAAACAAAAAAACCAAAACTAACAAAAATCCAATGCTGGATCGGGTCTAAACTATGTTTTCCCGGGCAAAACATAGGTTTCCCAAAACAGGTTTGGGATTTGCTCCAATATGAGTTCCATTTTCCGCCGATTCAGGGGGTCCGGAATGGGAATGATAATCAAATCGTCGGTAATCCCCTCCTATATCGCGCTGTTTGGGGCATTCATCTTTGACTTGTGGATACCGCTCGGCTATGCGGTGTGGGTGTTGTATGTATTCCCACCGCTCCTGATTCCGGTAACACTTCACGGAAAGCTGATTCCTTTTACGACCATTTTTACGACTTTCCTGATGATTATCGGCTTTGTGTTTTCACCGCGTAGTATGATCCCGCTGACCACGGCAATGATTCAACGCGGAGCCGGTATCGCGGCGCTCTGGATAGTATCGATTCTTCTCTTGAGAAGGGCACGCATTTTCCGGGCACTCAGTGAGAGCGAAAGGCGGTTTAAAGCAGCGGTCGATAACTATTTATCTATTTTTATTATATACGACAATAAGCGACGTATCCAATATGTGAACAGAGTCGGTCTGGAAGTCTCCGGCGTCTCACTGGAAGATGTTCTGGGCCATACGGATGAAGAAGTGATGCCGAAGGAACTGGTAAACAAGTACATCCCATACCTGAAGAAAGCCATCAACGAAAAAACATCGCAGCATCATGAATTTGAATTCACATTGAGAGACAAAGAGTTTGCCTATACCGTCGACTACATTCCACTTCTGGATGAAACTGGTGAAATCGAGCAGATTCTGGCAATTACTTTCGACATTACAGATAGAAAGAAGAACGAAGAGGAAATCAGCCGGAAGAGTGCCGAGCTGGAGGCGACCATCAATTCACTTCCCGACGGATATATCCTTTACGGTATCGACGGCGGCATTCGTCGCATGAACCCAGCGGCCCGAGACATGCTCGGGTACACCAGAGAAGAAATAGAACGTCCCTTTCTGGAACGAATCAGGGCTTTGAATATCATGACCCCAAATGGAGCGACATTCCACCCCGAACGTTTCCCCTCCAATCGTGCCTTACATGGCGAGATCGTTCGTGACGAAGTGCTTAGAATTCAGCGAAATGACAAATACTTCTGGTTGTCAATAAGCGCTTCGCCAATCACCATGAATGACGGAACGGTTCTGGGAGTCGTTCTGGAATTTGCGGAAGTAACGGCATTGCGTGATTTACAGGACCGTCTGAGGCGGGAACGCAACTTCGTCAATGCGATACTTCAAACATCAGGTGCTCTGATTGCGGTACTCGATGCCGACACGCGCATTGTGCGTTTCAACACGGCTTGCGAACAGCTCTCCGGTTACTCCGAAGATGAGATACGAGGAAAACCGATTTCCGAAGTGCTCGTGCCAAACGAAGAACACCAAAACGTGGAAAACATAGTGTCCAGAATGCACGCCGGTGAGTCGCTGATAGAAAATGAGAATCACTGGGTGACGAAGTCGGGAGAGAAACGATATATCCGGTGGCGAAACTCCGTGTTGCACGATGATATGGGAAACGAATATGCCATAGCAACCGGAATCGACATTACCGACCGTAAACATCTCCAAGAGGAACTCCAGTATCGTGCCGAAGAATTGATTGCTGCCAATGAGGGACTCGAGTCATTTTCATGTTCAGTTTCTCACGACCTTCGTGCTCCGCTGCGTTCCATAGAAGCGTTCAGTGGTTTTCTTCTGGAGGACTACCGGGACAAGCTTGACAAGACTGCATGGGATTATCTTACGCGCATTTCATCCGGGGTCGCAAGAATGAAGACACTCATTGACGACCTGCTCAACCTGTCGCGAATCACAAGGCAAGACTTGATTCGAGGAAACATAGACTTGAGCCGGATAGCCGGGGGCTTTGTAGCCGAACTTCAGAGTACGAATCAGAATCGTGGCATTGAGGTAACTATCGAAGATGGTTTATGTGTAAATGGAGACGCGAGTCTTTTATACCTTGCGGTATCCAACCTCATCCGTAACGCCTGGAAATATACGTTCGGTGTGGAACACCCGAAAATTGAAGTAGGCAAGATGGATAAAGACAACAGGAAAGTGTTCTACGTGCGTGATAACGGTGTCGGGTTCGATATGCAGTATGCCGATAAGCTGTTCGTTCCCTTCCAGCGTCTCCATTCTCAACGAGAGTTTCGAGGTACCGGCATCGGATTGCCGATCGTCCAACGGGTAATCCGTCGGCACGGCGGACAGATCTGGGCGGAAAGCGAAGTTGGCAAAGGGACTACCTTCTATTTCACTCTGGAATAGCCAACGTCACTCACCCCAGAGCCTCAGACGAGTTTGAGCGATTTGTTTCGATACCGTCTCCCACGGACATCGATTGCGGGGGGGGGCGCCTGCCTGCTATTGCTCCCGACGATCCGATAGACAGCTTTCGGACATTCAGCATTTCTCTTTCGCGACCCCGAGACACCGTTTCAGGACTGATCCCAGTCGATGGAAGAGTATCCGTGCTGTCGATCAACGTGACAATCAGCGGTCTGATGTCCGTCCGCCGCACCCTGAGCATCACAAACGAGCCGAAATCCGGCGTCACGAAGCCGTCTGAAACCCAGTTTCATAAAAGACCGGGAATCGGCTTCCTACCCTTGTTTGACTCACCACCTAACAATCATATATCATATTGGTTCTCTACAACGACCACATGAGAGGAAGCTATGATAACAATCAACAACCACTACCAGAAACTTGAAGCGTCCTACCTTTTCTCGGAAATCGGCAAACGCGTGGGCGATTTTCAGCAGAAAAACCCGGATAAACCAATCATAAAGCTGGGAATAGGCGACGTAACCCGCGCTCTTCCGGCGGCCTGCATAGAGGCATTTCACACTGCCGTGGACGATATGGCTCATGACGAAACTTTCCGCGGATACGGGCCGGAGCAGGGCTATCCGTTTTTGCGCGAGGTGATAGCACAAAATGATTTCCAGAGCCGTGGAGCGGATATTTCCTCCGATGAAATATTCATAAGCGACGGGGCCAAATGCGATACCGCAAACATTCAGGAACTCTTTGGGACCGATATCAAGGTAGCAGTTCCCGATCCGGTATATCCGGTTTATGTCGATACCAACGTGATGGCGGGAAGAACCGGGGTTTTTGAAAACGGACGCTATTCCGGCATTTTTTACCTGGAATCCACGGCGGAGAACGGTTTTGTACCGGAACTCCCGAGTGAACCGGTCGATCTTATCTACCTGTGTTTCCCGAACAATCCCACGGGCGCAACAATCACCCATGATGAACTGAAGAAATGGGTCGATTACGCCCGACGGAACAAAGCATTGATTCTCTATGACTCCGCCTATGAAGAATTCATTCGGGACGACTCGCTCCCAAAGAGCGTATTCGAGGTGGAGGGAGCTCGTGAGGTGGCGATTGAATTCCGCAGTTTCTCGAAAACAGCGGGCTTTACGGGCACCCGATGTGCTTATACAGTTGTACCGAAAAGCTGTGTGGCATACGATTTCGAGGGAGGTGCGCAACCGTTGCACCCTTTGTGGAATCGACGCCAGACTACCAAGTTCAACGGAGTTTCCTATCCGGTTCAACGTGCCGCCGCCGCGGTGTATACAATGGAAGGACGAGAACAGGTGCGTCAACTCAGTGACTATTACCTTCAGAACGCGGCGATCATCCGTGAGCGGATGAAATCACTGGGGTATACCTTTGTCGGAGGAACCAATTCACCTTATATTTGGATTCATACCGGAACCGACTCCTGGGAATTCTTCGACCGTCTTCTCAATGAAGCCGGAGTCGTATGCACCCCGGGGGCCGGGTTTGGATCCTGTGGGCAAGGATACGTTCGGATCAGCGCATTCAACAGCCATGAAAACGTTTCCGCGGCTATGGATCGCATTTCCACGGTCCTGGGGTAATTCCAACTAGCGAGTTTTTTATGCTCTACCTGAAGGTTCACCCGATAAATCCGCAACGTCGGCTGCTCGAGCAGGCAGTCGACGTGCTTCATAACCACGGGATCTGCGTATACCCGACGGATACAGTATACGGTATGGGAGCATGCGCGGGAGACGCCAAGGCGATCGATAGAATTGGCACAATGATCCAAAAAGACAAAAAGCGTCTCTTCTCCTTTATCTGCAACGATTTTTCGCAGGCAAGTGAATATGTGAAAGTCGACAATCGGCATTTCAAACTGTTGAAACGATATCTGCCGGGCCCCTACACATTTATTCTTCCCGCCACGAATTTTGTCCCGAAGAAAATTTGTCCAAAACGAAAAACAGTGGGCCTTCGAATACCGGACAGCCCCGTGGTACGAGACCTGGTCGCATTGTTGGGAGAACCACTGGCAAATACCTCGATCCGAATGCCCGGCGGTGAACGCGGGGATCCTGAGCTGGTGAAACCGGCGGTTCTCAACGAGGTTGATGTGATGCTCGATATCGGACCTCTTGAAAACCCACAGGCGTCAACGATCATCGATCTCACTGAGGACGAGGCCGTAGTTGTACGCGAAGGGAAAGGCGAATGGCATGGGTAAAGAACTGGATCGTTTTGTGGAAATCATTCGCCGGCTCCGTGGTCCCAGGGGATGTCCCTGGGATCGAGAACAAGACCACCACTCTCTTCTTCCCTGTCTGCTCGATGAAGCTTATGAGTTGGTAGAAGCGATTGAAGAGAAAGATTCGAATAAAATCCGGGAGGAATTGGGCGACCTCTTGCTGCAGGTTGGTCTTCATGCTCAAATCGCCGACGATGAGGGCAGTTTCCATATCGAGGATGTGGCTCGATCCATTAACGAAAAACTCATTCGTCGACACCCCCATGTATTCGGTGAAGTGAAAGTCGACAGTGCGAATCAGGTCGCCGTAAACTGGGAAGAAATCAAGAAAAAAGAGATAAATAAATCTGTACGGGAATCCGCTCTCGACGGCATTCCACCTCGGCTTCCGGCGCTACACCGGGCTTCCAAAATCCAGTCCCGTGCCGCATACGTCGGGTTCGACTGGAACTCCATAGATCCGGTTCTCGACAAAGTGGAAGAGGAGTTTGGGGAATTCAGAGAAGCTCTGCAGAAGGGCGATCACGAACATGCCGAAGAGGAACTGGGCGACATTCTGTTTGCAATGGTAAATGTTGCCCGGCATAAAAAGATATCGGCCGAAGCGGCACTCCGACGTACGATCGAGAAGTTCACCGTCCGGTTTCAATACATAGAAAAAAAACTGCGGGAGACGGGTCGCGAACCGGCTCAGTCGTCTCTTGAAGAAATGGACAAATACTGGGAGGAAAGTAAGGGCTTCGTTGAATGACATCACCCTATACTCCTCAGTCAGATATCTGAATCGTCAGCGGCTCATTCACTCTATTACCGGCTTTATCCTCCGCCAACACCATGAACGAATTTCTTCCCCTGCCAACTCGGATTTGCCCTGTGTAACTATATCGACTTTCGTTTTTCAGTTGCACATCCACAATTTCACCGGACGCCGAGATTCCCTTTACACGACAATACAAAATGCTCTCGGGCACCGTTCCGATCCCATCGTCCACTTCTACCTCGATATCCACGGTCAAAGTCCCCGCATTACGAGGCATTGGTGGCAGATCATCTATGTGCAGCACTCCCGACGCCGGTTCGATAATATCGATATGGAGGGGACCTGGAAGATAGTAGGTCATCCCAGTCTGCAACGGCGCGGCATTATCCGCCAGATCAGTAGCGCGCACCGACCAGCGGTTCTTCCCTTCGACCAGATTAAGGTACTCCCGAGAATTTGGATCTAACTTCATATCGTCCGAAGAACCGTTGATCTCGAATGAAAGGGTAATTTCATCGGAGGGAGTGCGATCGGTCACCTGAATCGGCAGGGTTCCGTCTCGCGTGGCGTCCGCTAACGTAATAACCTGTAGTTGCGGCGCGCTACGATTTATTTGTGGTGACCGTATGTCCACCACGACCGTAAGATCCTCGACGGCGTCCTCGATACCATCCGACGATTCAACGGTAATCGGATAATCACCGATCTCCCGTTCACTGATTGGGATATCCATAGAGAATGCTCCCGACGGCGCCACCGTGGCGATACGTCCGTTTACGGAAACCCGGGCATTGCCGACCGTCGTCCCGCTCACCCGAATGGGTGTAGCAATAATGTCTGCACCGTCTTTCGGCGTCGAAAGCTTTAGAAACATGGGAACACGAGGCGGCACATAGTACACCAATATATCCTCTGTCATCTCCTCCGCCCCGAATGCCGCGACAACCTCGAATGAATACTCCCCTTCTTCGTCAGGCATATGAGCATCGTAGGAGAAAGCGCCTCCTCCGTCAACCATTGCGGGTGTTCCGTTAATCTCAACCGTTGCTCCCGGAACCGTGTTTCCCTGAAAATGAACACGTGTCTCCGAAACATCCTGTCCAGAAGAGGGAGTTCCGATACTCAGGAACATCCTCTTTTCCAACGTGACCGATATTTCCTCCGAAACCTCTTCACCATCAAGCATAGCGGAAACGAGAATCGTAAAATCCGGCCCGACGCCATTGAGCGTTACGCGAGAATTGAAATTCCCCATCGCATCCACCGCCGCGGCGAGGCCGTCAATGTTGACTGACGCTCCGGCTACCGTTCGGCCTGTCACGAGAATGGTGGGATCACCCACTTTCCCTCCGTCGTCGGGCGAAATCACATCAACGTAAAGCTCGTCTGCCGGCGTATACGTAACCGAGTACGTCCGGCTCTTTTCTCCGCCCCACGGATCCGAAACAGTGATGGTAATTGGATTGATTCCTTTTGTCAGCGAAACAGGACTCCCAACCTCCGCACCGTCTATACTGATGGTATATGTAGCATTATCCCCGACCTGAACCTCAATGGGAAGTTCGGGTTCTCGAGTCAGCATACCGTCCCGGATTCCTCGCACCGAAACCTGGAGAGGTGGCCGATAGGTTACGGACAATTCGCTTTGAGCACTAACTCCCCCAAGCCTGGCCTCTACACGAATAATGTTCGGTCCGGGATCAAGAGATACGGATACCGAAAACGCTCCCCCTGCGTCTGCACCCGTTTGTTCATCGCGGACGGCAACCGTGGCTCCGGGTGCGGTTTTTCCTTTTACGGAAATTGTCGCCGAGCTCACGACGGCATCCGCGGCCGGGGTACTTACCGAGAGAGGCAAACCTGAAGGGCGTGTATCCTCTTCGACGACAAGGGTATCGACCGAGGACGCCAGGGAGTCCGATACGGCGAGAGAATCGGACTCTGCACTATCCAGCACGCTGGATGTGGAGTCGATTCCGGAAATGGAATCCGTCACCGTTGTGTCGGATTCACCGGCCCGGGTTGAGTCCGGCGCCACGAAGGGGTCTTCCGGCACTCGACCTTCTCCTTTGTTCTCCTGGAACTTCATAACGCTCACCGCGGGATTCCCTTTTTTGACAATAGCCCGATTCCTCGTCTTGACGAGTGTTTCGCGCCTGGATCCCCGGCTTCGTACCGCTACGGCGCCCTCAAATACATCGACCGACGTACCGGACTTATCGACAGCTACTCCCAGACGAGTTCCCCGAATGGAAGCCACGGCAGTCGGTGTTTCGAACTCAAAATCGGAGTTTTTGCCGACAAGTTTCTTTACGTTCCCCCATACCTGTCCGGTAGACACTCGTACGTTGGTGTTTATGTCACCGGTATTATCGTCGGTTTGCATGCGATCAAGGATCACGACACTGTTTTCGCCGATCTTGATTATGGTACCCGTTTCAAATGAAAGTTCAACACTTGATTCCACGAATGTGCGGACGTCCCATCCCATGCGGACCGGCATGCCGACGCGAAGATCGCGCCATTTGTTTGTTTGAGGCGAGCGCACCTCGGCTTTGCCCAGGATAGTTTTTACCCTCAGACGCTGCTCCCGTACGGATTGACCATACAAAGTAGATCCGGGGAGCACGACCACAAGCATTATCGCCGAGATGCTGTTCACCAAACGCATATTGATTTCCTTTCCCGGTCGCGTTCTTCCAAAGATACTGAGCACGTCCTCTGCAAAGGAGTGCTATTTCAGTACTGTAATCGGTCGAACGTGCACGAAATCACCCGCGGTGAGCCTGCAGAAGTAGGCGCCCGCCGCGGTCACCCGTCCTGTTTCGGATTTTCCATGCCAGACGACGCGGTAGTTTCCGGGTTTCTGTTTCCGATTTACCAGATCTCTAACGACGCGCCCTCGCGCATCATAAATTGTCATTCTCACCTTGTAAGGGCTTTTGTCAAGACGACCGTCACCCATCCACCGATACGGCAGAGTGTACTCAAGATGAGTCACCGGTCCGGCCGGATTAGGATAAGGGCTTCTCATGGCAAATTTTCGTGGATAATTTGCCAGGAAATTGGCATTGGTCGTAGCAAATACAGTGTAGTATGAAGCCGAAGACCTTCTTGGAATTGTGACTGAACTGTCCTCTTGCATCTTTTGTATACCATTCTTGTCGGCTAGAAAAAGGTATATCTCCGACTGGCCGACCAGTCCCCGCGGCGTCAGTGAAAGCGAACCGACCTGACGATCTCCGGGCATCACGCAGATTTCAAACTCTTCGGTTCCGGAAAAGCCTCGCCGGATCTCTCGGGCAAGCTCTTGCCGATTGGACCAGTCGCCTCGATACAAAAACAGATATGGATCATCGGCGGGACGAGGAGGCTCCCTTCGGTCCATGTCGTCGAAACCGTCGGAGGCATCGTTGCTGAACCCGAAAATATTTTCCTCATCCCGGTTTTCATCGCCGGTCAGAATCAACTGTACACGCCAGTTTTTTCGGTCCGAGAAGAAGGTTTTCGCTTTCTTGGCAAGACGCTTCGACGGAAATACCGGTGCGGGATCCACAATTACCGCCGAAGCCGAATCCGCCTCTACCCAGTATCCCTCCCACGGCCACAGAACGCCGTCTGTTTCTTCATAATCCCGGATATCGTCCTTCCATCGCCACACCAAACTTCCATGGGGCCATCGGACGGGATAGGAGTAGGGCGACGATATCTGATTCCAGCCGGTTTCGGCTTTACTGAGTTCAACCGTAACCGGCTTTGAGTTCATTTGTTCCCGTGAAAGCCTGACGGTTACCGGTTGGTCGGCTTTCCGCCAGTAGGCCATTCCGGGTCGAAGCTCGGTGATCGCATTCGTTCTGATGTAGTGCTTGTACACGCCGTTCGACGGGAGCGCTTCATCCCAGTGAAGCAAATGTGCATTCTCTTTTACTGAAGAAGCATCCAGCCGAGACGGAACGGATATCATCTGCCACACACCGCTATCCTGCCAGACGCGGCTCGAAGCACCTTCTATCTTGAAAGTATCTATCGACGGGGTCTGGTCCTCCAGCCCATCGCCGTCCACCGCCGAACAGACCGCCAGATACTCCCCATCGGGAAGCGGATAGGCTGTGAATCGACCGGTGGTGTTGGTATCGGTAACCACGGCTTGTATTCCGTCCATCGTTCGGATGTCAAACAAATACAGGAAGGTGGTATCAAAATCGTCGGAAGCAGAATACTGGAACGATACGGCGCCAACTGCCTTCTCTCGCCCCACCAGTCTGGTTTCCGGGCGATCGTTGGTGTTCACCACATATGTAGAAAGTTTCTGCGAGAACGTGTCCCCCGCCATGTCCACTACCGTCAATGCGATTGTCTGCATTCCGGTATCGGCATCGAGCGGAATTCCAGCAAGATCAAAGTACCATACGTTGGTGATCGTATCGACTCTCGAGCCCGCGATTTTCAGCCACTCGAGACCGGTTCCACGCAGGTATAGCGAGTCGCCGGGATCTATATCCGTAGCCTTCACCGTTCCCGCCGACGCGGCATCTTCAAGCACCGTGTCCGGGAACGAAACCGAAAGGATTATTGGTGCGTCATTCGTATTCTCAACCCTCAAATTCATCTGCGCGGTATCCGCGCCTCCCCTACCGTCCCTGGCGATAAGCGTTATTCGACGGTCACCTACATCATTGTTGCGAGGAGTCCAGACAAGAAGTCCGGATTCGATCGTAAAACCGATATTTCCGACAACAGCAAGCTCGATATTGTCGTTGTTCAGATCGAAAACATCGGGTCGATAGCTCCACATTTCATCTTCACGAAGCGTATCCGCTGCCGGTATCGAAAGAATCGGAGGGGTGTTTTTTATCTCGACACTGTCGCTCAACCATTCGGACGTATTCCCGCCTCCGTCTACAAGCGCCCATTTCGCCGTCCAGAACCCTTGCCGAACCGTACCGTCAATCACTACCACCGTGTCCCCGTAAGGAATTCTAAGACTCTCATGCGCCCGATCGGCGCTGGACATCATAAACAGCACCATATCGATTGATTCCCCGGGGTCTCCTGTGACACTCAGAGATGCCGAAATTGCGCTGTCACCCCTTGACGACAATTGGGCACTCATCACATTCTTCGGTGCAACGCAGTCGGGTAACTTCAGGGAATCCAAAACTCCGACGGATCGGTTGCCGGCTTTGTCGTCCACATACACCGTTACAAATAAGTGTGCTCCACTAGATTTCAGACCTTCGAGAATGATTTCCGTTGTTTCGCCACCGAGGGCTCTTTTAATCGGAGATGATGCCGGATCCGCAACCGGCATGTCGTACGATGCACAAACCAGCACGCTCTCCACATCGGTTTCCGTGGTTTTCGACCAGGACACCGATGCGGTTGAGCATGCCGAAGCCGACAGGATCAGATTATTCACGTGAGACGGCGGTGTGGTATCCTTCACGACAACTGCGCCGGTTACTCGTGCGGTATCCGTTCCGGCCGGTCCCGACACCGCCAATGAAACGGTGTACGAGCCGGCCTGATTGTACGTATGAACGGATCTTGAAGTGTCTCCAACCGTACCATCACCGAAATCCCACTGTCGCGAGTGTATAGTGCCCCGGGAACTGTCAACAAACGTTACAGTCAGAGGCGCCGCACCCGAGACCGGAAATGTCGAAAATGCGGCAACCGGCGGAACATAAGCCGTCAAAACGGCTTCCGTACTGGTATCCACACCGCATTTACCGGTTACGATACAGCGAAAAGCGGCACCACTGTCGCTGAATGAGGTCGCCGGTAAGATTAGCTGCGGAGTATTTTTGTCGAAATCCGTCCACGAGGAATCAATGAATCTCTTCTGCCACAGGTATGAAAGTGATGTCCCCGTAGCCTCGATAGTAAAGGAAACCGTATCGCCCTCCGTCACCGTGGCTTTGACCGGGTGCTTTGTCACCAGCGCAGGGGCACAGACCAGTATTTCGGCAACCTGCGAGGTATCCGTCCCGCATTGTCCCTGTACGACCGTACGAACCCCAATCCCGTCATGTTCCATCATGAGCGGAATCCGGAAAGTCGTTCCGTTCTCGCCGGCAGCGCTCGTCCAGACGCCGGATGAGTCGGTTTGCCATTCATACGCGGCACCGGTTCCTTCGGCAACAACGGTAAAAACAGCCGTATCCCCGGCGACAAGATCTACCGAAGCCGGTGAAGAGGTGACGGTCACCGCTACACAAGCGGCGGTGACTGTCAACGATGCCGATTCACTCGACGTTGCCCCACAGGCGTTCGCGGCATTGCACCGAAACAGCATGCCGTCGGCGGCGGAATCGGCCACAAAGGTGAATTTAGCGTCAGTCGCCCCGGCAATGTTCGTCCAGGTAGTTCCATTGTCGTCGCTCCGCTCCCATTGTAAAGCAACGATGTCGGTTCCCTCGGCTGAAGCCGAGAATTGCACAGAGTCTCCTTCCAGGACGCTTTGAGAAACCGGAGCGATCGTGAATGCGGGAGGGAAACAAACCGTGAGGACCGCACCGGAGCCGGTATCGACACCACAGGAGCCGCTGAGAATGCATCGGATTGAATCGCCATGATTGGCCGCCCCGGCTACCATGTGCAGCGTGCCCGCGGCTTCTCCCGTAATCGAGAACCATCCCGACCCGGTATCTCGCTCCCACTGATAGGCGAGATCACTCCCCGTCCCTTCGACGGAAAACGACACGGTATCTCCCTTGATCGCGAAAATGTCGACCGGTTCGGTCACCAGCATGGGCGGCACGCACACCGACAACACCGCCGAGGAACTCGTATCATTGCCGCAGGTCCCCGTGACGATAGCACGGTACATGGTACCGCTGTCGATTGCGGCAACCGTTTTCGAGTACTCGGCCGATTCAGCCCCACTGATCCGCGTCCATCCGGCACCGCTATCCTGCTGCCAGTAGTATGACGCACCCGACCCGCCGGCAGATACACTGAAATAGACCGTCTCATTCTCCGTAACCATTTGGCTCTCCGGATTGGTGACAACGGCAATCGGATCACATACCGCGAGGCCCGCGGTATCCGACGTATCCGCACCGCACGACCCGGTCACAACCGCTCGCACGAGAGCACCATCCAGGTCCGACCCGGCTACCAAAGACAGTATTGAGGAAGTTGAACTCTTGACATTCACCCAGACGCCCGACGTATCCATCTGCCATTCGTAACCAAGTCCCGAGCCCGTCGCCGAGATCGAGAAAGATACCGTATCGGCGCTTATCGCACTTACCGAGACCGGATGTCCGGTTACCATCGGTGGACCACATACCGTGAGAAGTGCGGCCAAAGAGGTGTCATTGCCGCATGTCCCGGAAACAATACACCGGTAGCTCAGACTGTCGGCCCCCGCACTGCCGACAAACTGGAGTGAGCTTGTTTTGTAGCCCGCTAAATCCGCCCAGGTGCCCGATGTATCTACCTGCCAAAGGTAGGAAAGTGACGTTCCCGAAGCAGCAACCGAAAAAGACACCGAATCACCTTCCACGACGGATACCGGCCCGGGATGAGTCGTAATAGATGGCGGAGTGCACACGGTAATGGTCGCGATTGCACTGGTATCGGCTCCACATGGTCCCGAGATAACACATCGATAGCCGTATCCCGATTCCGCTGCCGAGGCGATGAACTCAAGCTTTGCGGCGGTTTCTCCTCCGATGGCAATCCAGCCCGCGCTGTCAACTTCCCACTGAAAGCCGGAAACATCACCGTTAGCCGAAACCGCCAGCATGACACTGTCTCCTTCGATAACGGTCTGACTCGACGGAGTCCCCGATATGGCCGGCGGAGTGCATGATGTAGTGGCGCCTGGGGTATTTCCGTATGCGCCGAGATTTATTCTGGAACCATTCGGGCCGGGCTCCAGGGAAAAATCCCACGACGGATCGCCCGCATCGACGCAGGCCGAACCGAAGCTCAAGTGGTAGTCTCCGGTAGCGGTGTCTTTGAAACCCGGTTGTGCTTCAATGTTCTGAAAACCTTCGGTAAGAGAGTTCAGGCCGAGAGCGTCGTAATTTGTCCCGACGGAATCCCGGAATGCAATCCCGTTATGGAAAAAGGAATTATAGGCAATTGAATCCGATGTCCCGTCCTGCGCAAAGGCGGTATCGTTGTATGCAAAGATGTTATTGAGAGCCAGAATGTTCGAGTACATATCCTCGACGGCCCGGATCCGATTGCCGACAAACGTATTATTGACCAGAAGCAATGGTCCACCGCCGTTCTCGGCGCTCAGACCTCGGCTGTTACGAGAAAAAACGCTGTTGCTGATTTTCGTTCCGACAGTCATACTGAGGGAAACGCCGGTGGTGCAGTTTGTAAAACGGCATTCATGTATCGAGACCGAATCCTGATACATTATGGATAAGGCCGAACCGTTTACATTAATGAATCCGATCGACCCAATGTACCAATTGAAACCCATCTCAAGCAGAGATCCCATTGGGATGTTTTGTCCATCGAAAACCACGGGGTTTTTCGGTGGATCAAAAACGGCAAAATCGGCAGACCACCCTCCCTGAATGAACAGTTTGGAGGTTGAGCAATAAATAGATGCATTCATCGGGTACGTACCCGAGGCAATTCGTATCGTATCACCAACAGAGGCGACGGCGAAAGCATGCGACAATGAATCAAACGGTGCGCCCGCGCTACCGTTACCTCCAGAAATCGCGGAAGCACTCACATGCCATTTCGGCCCCAAATAACTTGGCAGAGTAACAGTATCTCTTGAGAACTCATTTATCACTGCCCAATTCCCCGCCGTGTCCCGTACGGTCACTCCGAAAAAGTGTGTTACGCCTCCGGTAAGGCCGGGTACGGTATCCAAAACCGTCGTCTTGTCGTAAAGCTTAAACCCGACGGCATCTGGGTCATAGGCTGAATCCGGCGCCGAAATCGTCGACCACCAGATACCTACGGTATCCGCATCAAGCGAATCCACCATTCCCGGATTCCACGATAGTGCGACTCGCTGGGTATCAACGGCCGTTGCGGTTAATGTCATATCATTGTCGGGCGGGAAACCATCGTTAGTCTCCACTGTAAACGACTGTTCCATCGCGAATGCCGATCCTCGATAACCATTGTCGATCGTCTGGACACTCCAGTAATAAGTGCCGGCGTGAAGACCACCAATTTCAACGGTTGTTCCGGAACCGGCATTTCCCGGGCCTACTATGTAGCGTGCCCCGCTCGAGATATCCGCCGAGGCTGGAACCACATCGTCCATACTCACGGCTGTTCCTATATAAATGTTGTAACTGAGCCCGCCCGTGGGTGTTTCGGTATCACTTCCCCCCAACCAGGAAAGCGTCACGGTTCCGATACCCGGAGTTGCCGAAAGACTACTCGGGCTTGTGGGCGCGGTATTTTCGCCTCCGCCATTCCTATACAGCTCGGTAACCGAACTCATACCGTCGTATCCGGATATCAAGAGATCCAGATCACCGTCGGCTTCAAAGTCGCCCCAGAACGCCGTTCCGTCCAATCCGGTCAAGGCCTGTCCCGCATCCGAAAATACACCGGTTCCATCATTGTTGTATACCGTGGATACTCGGTTCACTCCGTCATACCCGACAAGGGCCAAATCGAGCGTTCCATTTCCGTCGTAATCTCCCCAAGCGGGTCCGTACGCCGAAACCCCGGTTATTGAATGGCTTATTTCAGTCCACATGCCGGAACCGTCGTAACGATAAATTTTCACCTGATGCGCTGCGCCGTCATAGCCGGTGACCACCAGGTCCAGATCACCGTCACTGTCAAAATCTCCCCACGCACAGCCTCCGTCAAGCGCCGCAAACGGCCCGCCGATATCC
This sequence comes from uncultured Fibrobacterota bacterium, assembly GCA_964346405.1. Taxonomy (GTDB): domain Bacteria; phylum Fibrobacterota; class Chitinivibrionia; order Chitinivibrionales; family CAYFVL01; genus CAYFVL01. The sequence goes on along the minus strand of CAYFVL010000016.1, from coordinate 3,782 downwards.
ACGAACGATCCATGGTCGTTGCGATATACCTTTGTTACATTTGTGGAATTCGCATATCCGCTCACAACCAGATCCAAATCACCGTCGCCATCGTAATCGCCCCAGTCAACGAACCGCCCCGGCTCAAATGGAACGACAACCCCGTTAAATTCGCCGGCGACATTCTGATAGAGACGAATTGAGTCACCCGTGCCCATATTTCCACATAGAAGTAGATCGGGATCGCCGTCGTTATCGTAGTCGGCCCAATAAGCTGGGCCCTCGATCGAGTCTATCGAGGCGTTTATGTTGGTGAACATGTTCGAGCCGTCGTTGCGGAATACACCCGCAACCGCGGACATGTCATAGCCGGTTACAACGACATCCAGATCGCCGTCGAGATCGTAATCGGCCCATGACCCGTTGTGTCCCCAGGAGGTCGGCAATCCACTGGTGGTTACTTTGGTGTATGCCCCCATATCATACAGATAAACGTGAGGTTGGGTGGAGACTCCGTCATACCCGATATACAACAGATCAAGATCACCGTCTCTATCGTAATCCTTCCACTCCACCGATTCGGTAATATTCGGAACTGTAGGTCCGGCGGTCAACTCCGAGGAACCTTGCGTTATTGTAAAGGTTTGCTCCGCGGCAAATACAGACGCACAGTAGCCGTTGTCGATAGTCTGAACACCCCAGTAATAGGTGCCGGCCGCAAGCCCTCCGATATCTATCGCGGTATTCATTCCCGCATTGCCCATGCCGGAAATCCGTCGCGTCCCGGTCGCCGGGTCGGCATACCCTCTCACTACATCGTCCATTCCGGTAGCACTGCCTATATAAATATTGTAAGACAAGGCGGGAGTCGGCGTTTCAATATCAGTCCCGGCCGTCCAGGACAAGGCAACCATTCCGGCCCCCGGAGTGGCCGATAAGCCCGCTGGCATTCCAGGTGCTGTATTGGATCCGCTTTGATTCGTGTACACAACCGAAACGGAATTCATTCCGTCATAGCCGCTCACCACCAAGTCCGGATCACCGTCGTTGTCGTAATCCCCCCAGGCCGCGGCACCATCCATGGAGATCAAGCTTTCTCCCGCCTCGAAAAACGCCCCGGTGCCGTCATTTGCATAGACTACCGAGCTTCGATTCATCCCGTCGTAACCGGCCAATATCAGATCCAGATCGCCGTCGCCGTCGTAGTCCACCCAGGCAGGCTTACGACAGGCAACTCCTGTAATCGATTGACTCAGTTCATACCACATATCAACACCGTCGAAATAGTAAATCTTAACCAGGTGGTTCGTCCCGTCGTAACCGGTCACAACCAGGTCGAGATCACCGTCACTGTCGTAATCACCCCAGGCACATCCGCCGTCCAATGCGGCAAAGGACGCCCCGGTTTCGATGAATGTACCATTGTCATTGCGGTACAGCTTTGTAGTGGCAATGGAATTCACGTAACCGCTGAGCACGATGTCGAGATCGCCGTCATTGTCATAGTCACCCCATTCGAAATTCCGTGCCGCGATAAACGGCACGTCGACTGGACTGAATGCCCCCCCGGTATTCCGATACAACCGTATGGAATCCGCCGTACCCATACTACCCGACAGTATAAGATCCTGATCGCCGTCATTGTCATAATCCACCCATCCGACAGTACCGTCGATCATGTCTATAGTAGCACTAATGTCCACAAAAGTCCCCGCACCGTCATTTCGGTAGACTCCACTCACCGGTGCCATATCGTACCCGGATAATGCGAGATCCAGATCGCCGTCGTTGTCGTAATCCGCCCAATCTCCGCTGTTCGCCCATGTAGGTAGCCCCGAAGTAGTGACTTCCGCGAACGATCCCAAATCGTAGGCAAAGATGTGCGGTCCCGCCGCGGTTCCGTCATACCCAACCAGCAACAGATCGAGGTCGCCGTCGTTGTCGTAGTCTCCCCATTTCGGGTCGGTATCGATGCCGGGGAGTCCCGCGTTGAAATTGATGAGTGCGGTAGAAACATAGGAAACGAGAAAATTGCCGGTGGCATAATCCACCAGATAATTCCCCATGGTTCCGTCACTGAAAACCAGTGAATCGATGTATATCTCCAGGGCAGTCGATAAGCCGGTCCATGCTTCAACCGTTGCGGCTTTTGTGGAATCGATTTGAACTATCAGGGTGTCGTCGTCGGCCATGCTTCCGGTGGTATATGTCCACGGCGTCTGTATGAGTATAGAATCGACAATTCCGTCGTCAACCGAAAGCCCTATTGCTCCGGAAGTGTTTGTCGACGCATCGCTGAGGGCCACATCGAAAACAAGTTGTAACTCATTCTTTGAAGCGTCATAGGTCGCCTGCATGAGGGAGGGATTCATTGCCGATGAGGTCGAAGACAGAATCAACATGAGCAGAAACGTGATAACCTGCCGAGATTGGAGTCTTTTCAGGCGATTTTGACCGGCCATAGTATCCGCCTCATCTTTCTGGGCCGAATTCGGCTGTTATTCGATACCGTCGTGCCGCGGGAGTATTTGCACTTTTCCGGCTGCGATTCTACCACATTTTGTCGGAATCATCTGTGATCCGAATCACAAACGTGACCTTTGGGTCGGGAACGAACCGAAAAAGAGGATCTCGATGTTCCTCTATTGTACTGGTAAGCGAAATGGAAGTCAAGAAATGGTTAATCGATTAAATGAAGCTTTGGGCACTTCAGAGGCAAAAACGGGCGGGATCTTGAGCGAGATTCCGGACTGGTTTTCGGACTGGTTTCCGGACGGATACGGAGAACAACTTTGTCTTGGCCGGCAAAGCATCACCATCCCGCGGAGGCGTGAATTGGAAATATCGAACCAGATCGATGCACCTGATTCATTTCTTGCTGATTTTCTGTACTTCCCGATTATGAGCGAATAGCGAGATTTCGGAAGACCGCGGCAGAATTGTTCCCGATTCGTCCATATCCATCGCCAGGCGATCTTCTACGCACAGTAGATCATAGACAAATCGGCGACTGTCCAATGTCGCTAATTGATCGGTGACGGGAAACGATTTGCCGTGCGTGGCCTGAAGAGCCAAACCGCGGCGCACCTCGATACCCAGGCGTCTGGTAACCGTTCGCAGAACATCCCGGTACATACCCAAGAGATACCGACCCAGGTCGATTTCCCCGCCCGCGTTCTCTATTCTCTGAAGCAGCTTTTCCGTACCGGGACCAAGAGTGGCGGCATGGAACCCGATTATATCCCCTTCGGCCCGGAAATAGTCGGGGACGGCCGCGCCCGAATCACCATCCTTGAAGTCCATGGTGCCCAGAATAGTGTGAAAATCCATCCCGTCAAGCACGAAAACCGTTCTGTCTTCTACGAATATGGGAAAATAGGCACAAAAACCGCGTGCGTCGAAAGCACGGCTCTGAGTGATTTTCGTGCGCAAAAGATCAAAAGCGGGATCGTACTCGGTCATTCGGTTGCGCTCGAATTCATCCGGATCAACCGGACCGGTCATCCAGTATTCCCGGTACAATTTCTCCCGGTCGATATCGTCCAACAACGTTTCAGTGTCCCAGGTGAGAACGTCACCGGTACCAAAGAAAAGAGGGCTCAGCATTTCCCCAGGACCCGGGGCTTGGTTTCTTTCGTGATTGGTCATTGTGCATTTCCTTTGTTCTTTTTTCGACGACTCCTAACCCGGGTTTCGCAGTCGGGAACCGTCGTACCGCGCTGCACTGAGCGGTGTCGAAGTGAGCGGAGCCGAGGCGATGTCCCGAGCGGAGCGTTGTATTGCGCTGCACTGAGCGGTGTCGA
>CAYFVL010000015.1:0-36045 GCA_964346405.1 uncultured Fibrobacterota bacterium | reverse complement strand
ATCTTGCCCCTATGGGGCGAAACGAACCACCGGCTATGCCGGTGGGTACCGATTCTTCCATTTTCGTTTGATCCTCGCCGGGCGGGATCGGCTTGATTTGTGCACTGTGTGCTTTCAGGTGCGGCCGCATCTCGGATGGGTTAGGTTTAACTTGAGCAGGTGAGAAAACCATGTTTAGTTCAGCAGGGGCTGCGATCATCGTGGCTTTTCTAAAAGTAGCGATCCTTTTCGTTCCAAGAACGGAATACGTTGCAAAAGTCGAGAATATCACACCAGTGGAACAAAAAAACACCGGATTTGATCTGAAAGGCTGGGAATACCGCTCGATAAAGGGTACCGATCTAAAGGTTACCCATCGTTATTACCAGTATTCGTCGGAAAAGCCGAATGCGCCGGTTTTACTGTGTCTCCACGGTCTTTTATTCGACGGCCGCACATTTCTTCACCTGCGCGGTTTGTCCGATGAGTTCACCTTGATAGCTTACGATATGCCGGAGAGCTGTCCGGGCTACACCGGAGCCATGCTCAACTATTCGGAAATCATAAGGGATTTCCTCGTGACACAACGAATTGATCGATATACACTTATGGGGGTTTCGTTTGGAGGGATTGTGGCAGTTCATACCGCCGCGAGGCTCCGCATCCTTCACCCGCCGGAGGCTCTTGTTATTGTGTCAACGCAAATTGCAGGGGTAGATCTTCTGGACCGCAGGAATTTCCTTCAGAACTATCGATGGATCAGCACCCTTCCCGACTATAAATACTATTGGATTGTGGAGAAGATAATAAACAAGCTCGACAAGGGATACGACGATGAACGAGGGGGGCAGATGCGGAAAATGTTGCGGGTACGCCACATACAGTATTACCGCCAGCTTGGCGCCGCGCTCATTGGACATCGTTCTCTCGAGGATGCACATAATGTAAGCTGTCCAGCTTTGGTGCTGCATGGCGAAAAAGATCAACTGTTTACGGAAGAACAAATGATGCAGAGCCAGAAAGCGCTCTGGCCGGCGGTATTTCGCGTAGTTGAGGACGGCACTCACGCAATGACTTTCATGCGGGGTGAAGAAATCGCGGGATATGTAAGAGATTACTGCGAGACCATCGGAGTAATTGACCGGCAGGTTCCGCTGGTTGAGAAAAAACCTGATCCGCCCGGGGAAGAGGGCGGATACAGAAACGTCGGCGGCGGAAATTTTGGGGCGGAGGCGGAAAACTGGGGACAATGAGATAATGTGACCGGAGTTCGTCGTTTTTCAGGCCCGGCAGGGCCCGCATGTCTGTAGAAAAGATCCAACAAAACACCCCTGAGCCCCATTAACGGCCGGCTTCGTCGGTTCCGTATTTGAGAAACTCAGGAAAAGCGAGTTGCTCCCCAAGAGCCGTCGGAGTATACTCGTACCGCCGCCCGTGCCGCCAGATGCCGTTTTTCATTTCATTTCGAAAGTTCTCAAGGGCGATATCGGCACCGGTTCGTGTGCTTACGAGAGTCGCAAGATCGCTTTGTGCCGGCGTGTACCCCAGCTCGGAAAGGACCGCAAGAGCTTCGGGCGATCCGGGGTTTTCGTGCAGGCACCTTGCCGCGAGAAGCCTGTCTCCGGTTAGGTATGCAAGAACCAATCGAGGGCGGAAAGCCGACGGGTTCCATTCCAGATAGGCCCGAAGGAAGCCAATCGCTCTTTCGTGGTCTTTTGCCGCGATCGCCGACAAAGCTTGATGGTAATAGCTTCGTGCACCCGCGGATGCGAAATCGACGGTATCCCCACGTTCCCATGTAATGAGCCCGCGAAGGTAGTCTGTTCGGCCGGTGTCCGCTTCGGAGCATCGCTCGGCTCCATAGAGAAAATTTTGCGCGAAAGTAAATCTACCCAGTCGGTAACAGGTATTTGCCAAGGACATGCAGGCCTCAAAGCCGGCGGTTGTCGAAGGTTTTGAGAGAAGTGCCGCAAAGCAGCTCAGTGTTTCCCATCGGGACTGATGACCCTCGAGTTCGATGTTTCTCGCGAATTTGCCGGTTTGATCACTTTCGAGATCGAATCGGCTGTACCCATCGGCATTTTTCCAGCCCCAGGACATTCGTGCGGATTGACGAACATCGGCCAGACGGGAGGAATCGGGATCGAGTGCGATCGGAAGTGGACCCTCGAATACGATTGACCCGTCGAGAACGACGATGATGCTGTCGCGAAATTGACCGGAAACTACCTGCGTTGGGCCGATTGGTGAATCGGTTACCACCGGAGAACCCTTGCTGGAAACGGAAACCACGCCGTATCGAGGGGCAACCATTTCGAATGTGCCCTCGGAACTCAGTGAAATAGCGACATGTTCATTTGCGTATTCCACTCTGCCGATATTCCGGGTAAGATAGAATTTCTGCGCGATTTCTGTTGGCTCATATGGAGCGACAAACTCTTCGGGGGCTTCAAAAAGCGTATTCGTTCCACCCCAGATTTCGAAGTAGCTCTCACCGCCGTCGTATAGCTTGCATCCGGGGGCGGCGACCGGGTCGACTATGCGGAGACGATTGATTTTCTCACCCGGATACCAGCCGCCGGAGAACGGCCTTTTTGGATAGAGAGCGAAATTGCTTGAGTAAACCCGGCTGATTTCTCCCTGTGCGGCCCAGACACTGGTTGCGGCGTGGTCCATGGCCCAGTAGGTCGGGAAGAGCTTCTCCGGTTCCCCGTTGCCGGAACGGTTCGGGAAAAATGAATTGGTCCACATACGATCGCTTCGTCGGGTAGGATTGGGGTTCTCGGCTCGGTAGGTCACCTCGAACATATTCGTACCCGGCTGAAGCGTTACCCAACAGGATAGCGGACGGTCTCCGTACTTGCCGATAAATCCCATGTCCATTTCGGTCTGCCGGTGGTCCATGCGCATGTTCATGGCTACCGTGACCGAGCCGTCGGAGTCGCGAATGATACGATATCCGGCTTCCTGGTGAAGGGTTGCGGTTCCCGTTTCGAAAAACGGGAAACTTGGTTCCACGCCACCGTGCCCCTGAAGCCATCGGTTTGTCACCCATGGAACCATACTTGTAAACAACTCGGTTGATGTTGTGTCGGTCAGATCTGTTGCGCGAAGTACTCGCATTCCCAATTCAGGTGCAACGGTGACCTCGATCAGGCCGTTGTTGAGAGTGATTCGGTTATACGGTATTGTCACCCCTTCGACTTCAAGACATTCATTGTGATAGGACTTCAGAGAGCCGTTGATCCACTTATAGAAATTGGTTTCGTGGTCGGTGCATACGTAGTCGCTCACGCTTTCCGACAGCACATCGACCGCAACTTCCCGGGGAAGATGCTCGGGGATTTCCTGACCTGGACGACGAAGTACTACCTTTACACCGAGAGCCGTATCGCCGGGCAGCGAGACGATGGCTGATCCGTAGCCTTCCAGAGAGGCCGTCAGTGACTTCACATTTTGTGCCTTCGCGGACACAACCGAAGCATACTGCCGGAAATGTTCGGAATCCTTCCAGTGAATGATCCCGGCCACAACGCCGATTCGGCGTATAAATGAGGTCCCGGAGACATTTATTCGCGTAAGGTACATGCCGTCGGCAATCTTCGAATCGAAACGAAAGACGTAATTGTCGGAAAAAATTTTGGACAGGTGGCGGGAAAAGGCGCACCGCCCTCGAAGATCATACAGAGCAATGCGCAATTCTTCGCCCGAAAACCCGGAGAAACGAATCCCGTCGGATACAAAAGAAAACCGGGAGGAACTATGGAGAGCGGCCCGGTCGGATACGGATGCGACAGGCCCGAAAAAGAACGCTCCCGCCGAATCCGAAATGGTGCTCTCGCCCCCGGGGTTAACCGTAAGTGATGCACCGGCTATGGGCCTGCCCGTAATGTCGTGAACATCCCCCAGAATCAGCAGGTTTGCGTTTGCGACGAGGGGGGATACGACCGTTGCGAGAATCCCTCCCGAGAGCAGAAAGACACGGGCGAAGGCGCCGAAGACGGCCAAAGCTTCGTATCGAATAGGTGGGATCATTAGTCCCTCACTTGGAAAAATGTGCTGTGCCGCTGAGAATTGTATTTGATTTCGGCAATGTAGTTTCCGGCACCCAGTCGGCCGATGTCGTCGATGGTAGTAACTGTTCCACCGTGAACCTCGGGTACATCGTATTGCGCAACCAGTCGTCCCCGCATATCCATGATCGATATCAGGAGGCGGCTTACAGTGCCCTCTGGAAGATTCACCCCAAGGGCTCCACGGGCTGCACGAGCGTGCAGCCTGGAATACTTCGAAACAGCGGCGAAACTGTTTACCCTAAGATGCTCATCCGGATCGTCGTAGTAAAGGATCGTGTAGTAGTCGCGTTCGGTGCGTCCCGACTCTCGACTGAATTCAAAATCTGCTCGAAAGGTAGGGGCTTCCGGATCACCGTCGAATGCGATTTTCATATATTCCGTTCTGATCACCGGCCCCCCATCCAATACACGAACTTGACATTCCGCTTCGATCTCACGAACATTATCCAGGGAGTCGTGCGTATAGGAGATCGTGCCTTCCAGGCTGTCTTTCCCGTCGTATATGCTTTCTCTCAGGCGCCGTCCCTGTTCATCATAGTTGAAATCGATTCTTCGAAGCATAGTGCCTTCGGTGGCATCCTCCAGAGTGTGCGAAACTCGTCTTCCGTCAGTATCGTACTCAAAGAGGTGGCGGCGGGTGAAATACATGGAACTGTTGTACACACGTCGTTCGGTAACGTGCCCGTCGGAATTATATGACAAGCGGATTGCCGAAGACAGAGATCCTTCCTTGAAACGAGAAATTCCGTTCACACGCCCAGGAAAATCATATTCGAATTCAGTACGGAACCGTTCCGTGCCGCCAACTGAGAAACGCGTATGAGTTATATGATTACCGACCGAGTCGTATGTATCTTCGGCATACTCGTGGAGAAGACCGGTGGAGTCTCTTAGTTCATTCCGAGCTGGTCGATTATCCGTGTCGAAAAAACGCAGAAGTTGCCCAAGCGTATCGCCGGCTGGGGTCAGGTTGGTAAGCGAAACGATGCGTTTGCCGGGAATGCCCGGAACCGAAATTGCTACCGTCCGGGCAAACGGTTTCGGCAGGTCGATTTCCAGACTGTCGTCAATCACCTGAATGGACAGGGGAGTGACTGTAGTTTTCGCGCCTTCGAGTGTAATGAATGTATCGGGAATTCCGTACGAATCTCTGGAGAAACTCTGGGTGCACCGGTTCCGCTCGTCGAGCCTGCAGTTTTTCTTGACGTGCCAAACGACATTTCCCTCAGGTCTGTAGAAGAGAGAGTCCTCATTCAGAATTCCTTCGATAGGTCCGCCTCCCTTGCGCAAACTCGATCTGGAACTAATGAATGATGGGTTGCCACATACATCGTATTCAGTTTCGGTTTGGGCAACGACACTGTCGTTGATAGCACGAATCACCGTCGAAATCAGGTTTCCATTGTTGTCGTATTCGTACCTGGAATGGAGATCGTTAGCCGGCTCGGGGTGGATTGTCGTATCGAATACGAGGCGGCCGTATTCATCGTAACCGAATTCCTTTCGGCTTTTAAGTGACATCCGGTCGTCGTAGCGCGTAACCGCAAGAGGGCGTCCCTCTGAGTCGTATTCCATCATCTCAAAACTGAAAAGCTCATCCTTGATGTATCGGGATTCCGATGCCACTCTACCCAGGCTGTCCAGGGCAAACTCGGTTCGCGATTGCACTTTACCACTATTGGCGTAAGTAAGCTTTGTAACGACATTTCCGCGATGATCCCGCAGAAACTCCTCAGCGAAGCTATAGTTCAGGCTGAGGTGTTCTGTTTCAATTCTTACGAGATTGGTATCGTGATCATACAGGTAGCGTTTGATTACCGAGATACTACTGTCGGTGGCGAGCGTTTCGGTTTTCAGAAGTACCCCGGTTGGCTCGTGGCACTCTTCGGTGGCGAACGCCGGGAGGAAGAACAGACTTGCAGTGAGCAGGGTGGAGCGCAGGCAGGTGCGCGAACAGATACGAGCCACGGGCATGGGAAGCCTCCTGAAAAAAAGAAATCTGTATGGGATGTTACGTTGAGTAATATAACTTGGGCCAAGAGACTGAAGGAATGCCGCAAGCTGCCGGTAACATTTTGCACAATGTTGGTGAACAACAGTGGTTCTTTTCCGGCAGATTCCGTGGGAGAGGTCTCGAAAGAAGAAGTGACAAAAAAATTATTGTCGGGTGTTACACTGTTGTGTTCATCCTTGAGCCGACTTCGACAGTCGAGATCGTGCAACTCCTTACGCAGAATGTCGCGAGTCGATTGTCGGAGTCGGGTTAAGGTGACGACTCATAAGGCTGAGAACCGAGGCATTCGGAAAGAATAGAAGAAATTTCATCCACAGACGTATTATAACGAATAACCATGAATCAGGCGGGGTCTGGAATGCGAATGCGCTTTTGCCGCTGTTATGGTGAATAGATAACAGATATCTCACACAGAGCTTGTATACCGAATGGTATTTTGTCGAATTCGATTCTGAATTGCCGATCACGAGGTCTATGCGGAGGTGCGGGTGAGTATAATAGAAATCAAGGATCTCAAAAAGGATTACGCGCTGGGAAAGACCACGGTCCACGCCCTGCGCGGAGTGGATATGTCCATTGCGGAGGGGGATCTGCTCGGAGTTGTGGGACCATCGGGGAGTGGGAAAACGACCCTTCTCAATGTCGTAGGCTGCATCGACCGGGCGACTTCGGGTTCCGTCGCCGTTGCGGGAAAAGATGTCACCACCATGAATGATAAAGAGATTACGGCTCTTCGGTTGCACAAAATCGGGTTCATTTTTCAGACATTCAACCTTATTCCTGTTCTCAGCGCTCTTGAAAATGTGGAATTTCCACTCCTGCTCATGAAAAAGCAGACCAAATCACAGATTCGTGCGCGAGCCGAGAAGTTGATCGAGGAAGTTGGGTTGAGTGAATACAAGACCCACAAACCGGCCGAACTGTCCGGCGGGCAGCGTCAGCGGGTGGCGATTGCCCGGGCACTGGTGACAAATCCGGATATCGTTCTGGCAGACGAACCTACCGCCAATCTCGACTCCGTGACCGGCGAACAGATACTCGATCTCATGAAAGAAATGAATCGGCACGAGAAAACGACTTTCATTTTTTCGACCCACGACTCCAACGTCCTCAAGTACGCGAGTCACGTCATTCAAATCAAAGACGGCCTTGTTGCCGAAGAAGCCTGATATATGAGTCTTATCGTAAAAATCGCCTGGCGAAACATTATGCGCCACAGGGGTAAAAGCTTTGTGATCGGCGCGATTCTGTTTGTGGGCGCGCTGCTGATGACTGTTGGAAACGGTGTCATTTCAGGTATGGACCGTGGACTTGAGAAGAACATTGTCAACGGGTTCAGCGGGCACCTCGTGCTTGTCGCCGACGAGCAACAGTCGGATAATGTGTTCATCGACATGATGGGCAAATCTATTGAACCAATTCATAATTTCCCGCGAATCGATTCGGTACTCGCCAGCTTTGAGTCTGTGGACCGGTATCTTCCGGTCGGCAAAAACGCCGCCATGGTGCTGAATGAGGAAGGTGGAGCGCCCGGGTTCAGCTACATTCTGGGGGTGGATTTCGATGATTACCGCAAGATGTTTCCGGACAACATTAGTGCCGTGGAAGGGCGTCTTCTGGAGCCCGGAGAGACGGGAGTACTTGTTCCAACCGGGGCTCGCAGAGAGATGTTCGATTACACAAATATCTGGTTTGTCTGTGAGAACTGCTCTCCGGATACATCTACCATGCCCCCGGAAGTGCTCGAAGCCTACGACAACCTGGAATTCAAGGACAATGTTGTCTTTATGGGAATGTCCACCGATAACACCAGCACCGATATTCGTGTGGCGATCAAGGGCATAATCAGATACAACGCCCTTAACCGAATCCTCGGTCACTTTTCGATTACGGACATTGAAAGTTATCGCCGCTGCCTGGGGTATTTCACAGCCGGGGAAAAGGTGGAGCTTTCGGAAGAAGAAGAGAAACTTCTCGCGTCGGAGGGAAACGATCTTGACGACCTATTTTCAGAGGGAGAGCTTTTCCAGGAAGTGGATCCGGCGGAGGATTTCGAAGCAGCGGAACGATTTTCCGGTAAGTCCGGGCAGGAAATGCCTGTTGTAACCGGAACCGAAGTCGGGACATACAACCTGGTTCTGGTACTGCTCAAGGACCCGTCGAATCTGAATGACCAGGTTGCCGCATTGAATAAGGAACTGGACAAACATGATCTCGGCGTTCGGGCGGTAAGCTGGAAAAAGGCCATGGGTATGATCGGCAGTATGGCCGGGCTGATAAAGGGGGCGCTGTTTGTGTTCGTGATGCTGCTCTTCCTCGTAGCGATAATTATCATTATAAATACACTGAGTATGGCGGCGATCGAACGCACCTCTGAAATTGGAATGATGCGAGCAATTGGCGCCGAAAAAGGGTTTATTGGTTCCATGTTCTTTGGTGAGACGGCTCTTCTGTCGTTTTTCTTCGGAGGCCTGGGTGTCGTCACCGGGGTTCTCGTGGTACATCTCGTGCGTGTTTTGGAAATCACAAGTAAGAACGACATGGTGCAACTACTCTACGGCGGCGACACTTTTCAGCCGCATTTGTCGATAGGCGATCTTGCTTTGGTTCTGGTGCAGTTGGCCCTTGTAACGCTGCTGGCTGTCGTGTATCCACTGTTTGTCGCGCGAGGGATTACGCCTCTCGATGCTGTTTCGCGGGAGTAGATGGGCATGCATAAGGAGTCGTCACGACCCTAGCCCAAGTTTCGCAGCCGAGAGTTGGTTGCAAAACTTGGGCTAGCGACCAAAACGGAGAAAAAAATGCGGTTTTTGTTTACAATAGCCTTTCGTAACCTGGTGCGGCAGAAACGACGGAACCTTCTGCTTGGTACGGCAATTGCCCTCGGGACCACGTTCCTGATTCTGGCGCATTCATTTGCGCATGGTATCAGTGACGTTTTGTTCAATCAGATCGTGGTGTATGTTGCCGGACACGTCGGAATCGGTTTTACCAAAGGCGGGAACGTCTACAACATGGTTTTCCACGACGGTCCGCGAATACGGGAGATTGCAGACAGGATTATCCCCGATATAGAACAGACCGATGAGGCGATCGGAGTGTTTGCAAGGGCCGTTGGAAACGGTCGATCCGACAATGTCATAATGGTCGGCATGGATATGGATGCCGAGATAAGTGATGAGCTGGCACAGGAGCATCTGAACAATTTTCAGATACTCGAGGGCAGCTTTGATCGTCTGCGGGATACAACGATCGAGCATCCGGTAGTCCTGGCCCAGCAGAAAGCCGAGTATCTCAACCTGAAATTGCACGATGTTGTCAAGGTCCGGTTTACCGATCTGTACGGTCGTCACCAGGCAGAACGTCTGACCGTGGTTGCCATTTTCAAACCTGCAAACATTTTCATGGCCGCTCCCATTTTTCTCCGAACGAGTGATCTCAAGAGTCTTCTCGGCTACGGTCCTTACGATATTGCAAAGCTACAGTTCCGAATTGGAAATCCACGGAAAAACGCTCGTAGATACGCGGATTCACTTCATGCCGCCCTGCGGCCGTCGACGGCGGTGATCTCCGGTCGGATTTCGGGGTCGAAAGGGGAGGGCAATGGAATTGTTCTTGGATATCGCACGGATTCCACGTTTGTCGAGACGGTAAACAATGCGGTCCGGCTGGTCGACGGAAACAAAATCGGTGAACGGGATTTTGTCGTCTCCTGGGAGACCGCGAAGGCACTTGGTATCGGGCCGGGGGACACGTGCGCCGTGGTGTACCAGTATAAGCACACGGGTGAAAGTGTCGGGTTTTCTTTTCCGGTTACCGGCGTAGCCGAACCCGAAGACCTGCATGGGAAAGTTGTTCTTATCAATGATGAAGACTTTTACGATCAGTTCTATGAAAAGTGGCCGCAAACACCGCCTCGAGAAGATATTGAGCTACTTCCGGACTCCAACAGCGCCCTTTTCCCGGCGATCGGGACCGAGTGGATTCTCGTTGAGCGGATTGAGAGTACACAGGATCTGCAGAACCGGCAGCAGGAAATCAGTCAGAAGGGCTGGGAGGCCATTGCCGTCGATGTGCAATCGATGTATGAGTCGGCGAGCGCGGTCATCAGCCTGGAGTACGCACTTGGCTTGATCACCTTCATTGCGGTTATGGTACTGTTCCTGATAATTCTTGTGGGGGTTGTCAACACGCTCAGAATGACCATCCGGGAACGGACCAGGGAGATTGGTACCACTCGTGCCATAGGTATGCAGCGCTCGGACGTCAGAAACATCTTTCTGATGGAAACCGGGTTTCTGGCGCTTTTCGCATCCATATGTGGAGGCGTCGCGGCGTTTGTGGGCATGTGGGTACTGTCGCAGCCGAAATTCGATGCCGGGGACAACCCAATGGGCATGCTGCTGGTAAACGGCCATCTGCACTTTTCTCCCACAATTTCGGGAGTTATCTTCTATGTATTGTTTATTGTCATTATGGCGGTTGTGACCGCCTGGTTTCCCGCACGGAAAGCGGCAAACCTGTCGGCCGCCGACGCACTTCGGCATTTTGAGTAGACATGTTTTTTACTGGAGGAATATATGGGTATTCGAATTGTGGCGTTACTCTCGGCGCTCGCCTTCGGCGCGTTGGCCGAAACGCCGTCGGTGGCAAAACTGCTCAAAGAGATCGATTATCGATATCACATGACGACCGACGTCAAAGCGAAGGTCAATCTGACTCAGCAGAAAGCCGGACAAGGCGCCAAAAAACTGGAAATGGTCTATTATCGTCGTGATTCCGACCAAGCTTTCCTTATAGTGATGACCGCCCCGCCGGCCGAGGAAGGCAACGGGTATCTGCGAATGGGCGATAATTTCTGGATGTATCGCAAGAACACGCGAACGTTCCAGCATATCAATCGTGACGAGAGTATCGGTGGCTCCGATGCGCGCGGAGACGATTTTGAAGACCGAAAACTCACTGAACTCTACAAACCGGCAGTAGACAGTCAGGATAACGAGATTATTGCGGAGGATACGCTCGGAAAAATCCCGGTGTGGCGCTTTGAGGTGACGGCAAAGGTAAACGACGTCGACTATCCCAAAAAGGTCTACTGGATCCGTAAAGACACCTATCTGTTGCTGAAAGAGGCTTCATACTCGCTGTCGGAAACGCTCATGCAGACGGCATACTATCTCAAGTACACCGATGTCAAAGGGAGGTACATTCCGGTAAAACAGTTGTTTGTCGATGAGTTCGAAAAAGGGAACAAGACGGTTGTCGAGATATCCGGCATTTCGATCAAGGATCTCGACGATCATATCTTTACGAAGGCATATCTCGAGAATTTGAGTAAATAGATCAGTCTTGTCCAGTCGACTCAGGTTATGATGATTCCTGCATATTTTCCTTCATCCACAAGCCTCTTCGCTCGATCATGGGAGAATTTGGAGATCTGAAAGGTAATAAAGCACGTGAACTTCCTTATCGATGCAGCAGGCAAAACTGGGGCGACAGTTCAGTTTCGGAGCTGGTTAAGAAACACGGAAGCCGTTTTGACTCGCTGGGAGTGTGTCGAAGAAACAACGGCTCGAACTATCTGTGAACCTATGAAGAATATTCACTTTTTTTTGCTTCTTGCGATGTTTCTGTCCGCGGGTTTTGTGTCGGCGCGGGGAATTGATGAAGACGCGCTGTTTGCGGATACCTCCTTTATGGTTGACAGTGCCGATGTCGTTGACGAGAGTTTGGCGGGCGAGCCCGAGTCGACGCGGGTGTCCTTTTCGGGTGAAGTCACCACGGTTGGGGCGGCATCGGTGAACCGTGACTGGTTCGAGAGCACCAGCGCGTCCGATGTCTCCGGGAGCGCATCGGCGGTGGGCAACCTGTCCCTCGACGTACGACTTCCTCGTGGTGTAAAAACGTTTGCGAGTATGGAGGTCTCTCATAGTGCGGCTGCCCAACAGGATGAAACCGTTGAGGCGTCGGTGTTGAGTTATTCCGGGGGAATGCCGACGGAGCTGTATCTTCGGGAACTGTTTGTCGATGTTAACGTTGCGCGCCGGGCTTATCTGCGAATGGGAAAACAGGTGCTCCAGTGGGGGAGAACCTGGTTCTGGAATCCAACCGATCTGGTGAATGTCGAGAAGAAGAGTTTTGTCGAAAAAATCGGTGCGCGCGAGGGGACCTTCGGAGTGAAGCTTCATGTCCCGTTCGGAACGCGGGCGAATATCTATTCATTTCTCGATCTGAATAATCTTTCAAGAATCAAAAATGCCGCCGGTGCGCTCCGGGGTGAAGTCCTGGTCGGGGGGACGGAGCTGGGGATTGGTATCTGGGGTAAGCCGGACGAAAAGCCGGTTTTCGGTTTTGACCTGTCGTCGTCGATTCTGGGGTTCAGCATTATGGGGGAGTTGAGCTTAGAGCACGGGAGTCGGTTTACGGTTGTTGAGGATGTCGAGATTGTCCTGGGGGATACTTCCATAAGCGATCCGTCTCGTCAATTCATTTCGCCCGGGCGTCCCGGCAAGGTTGTGCTTCACACGCGAGATCTGGGCAATGTATGGGTCCCACGCCTTTCTGTAGGCGTTATGCGAATGTTTGATCTACTCAATGTTGATGACCGCGTTACAGCGATAGCGGAGTTCTATTACAACCATGCCGGTGTCGAAGAGAATGTTTTTCAGGGAGAAATGTCATCGTTTCTTACGTCGACAGGTCCCGGAGGTCTATCACCAAATCTCCGGAATGTCCTGGGTGAGATTTACGAACCAAACAATCATTCAAAGCATTACGCCGCGTTTTTCACCACTATGGACAGATTTATTATTAGTGATCTTACTCTCAGCATGAACGGAATAGTAAACCTGAATCACGGCGCGGCAGTGATATCGACCGGGCTGAATTTCATTACCCTCCATAATTTATCTCTGGGCTTTCTGGTGAACTCATATTTTGGTGAAGAGAATACCGAGTACACTTTCATGAATAATGCTTTTGATGTCCGGTTGACGGCCGGTGTGGCCTTCTAGCCCAGGTTTCGCAGTCGAGAACGAGCAGTATGCGTAAGATGTTGTGCGAGATTGACTTAGAAAAAGCACAGGGGTATCCGGGGAGATACCTTGAGCATTTTTCTAAGTCAAGATCGTGCAACAGCTTACGTCCCGGACGGATGGACCGTGAGTCGGCGCTGTACGGTATGGATCGGATAGTACTTTCTTACGCTCATCTGTAGCCGGTTGTGGTGTATCGTAGTAACGTATTCTCTATATGAAGCGTTTTCAGAACCTTTATCTTTGTTTATACAATTTGGTCGATAATCGGCCGGCTTACCAATGAATGCTGTGCGAGGGGTGACTATGAAACCGGTGGTTGGTTGTGGAGTCTGCATCCTTTTTCTCGTGCTCACTTCCCGGATTTGGGCAAATCCTCCAAAGGTTATCCCCGCTAGTCCGGAAAACGAGATCAAGGAATCGGTGTCGTGGAACGGGTATGAAGGTCCCTGTGGGTATCATGTAGCCGAGCCCTACGGTAAAGAATTGATTACGGATTTTTCCGATTTCGCCGATGAACGACTGGTGTGGGCAAGTGAAGACAGTGTTCCGGGGGGAAGAATGTGTTCGAATGCCGGCAATTGCGATTGTCCGGTATGGAACAGCGGATATGCTTCGCCGATTGTTGCTCATGGCGATGTGTTTGTCTCGTATTATGAACCCGGCGGCACCGTGCTTTCGGATTTTCATGTGGAGAATTGCCCTTTTGCTCCCGAAAAGAAGTGGTTGATTCATGCTGATGATATTGTGGTACGCATTGACGGACAAACAGGTAAGACCGTTTGGCGCCGCGTGTTTGAGGAAAAGGGAATCAATTGGAATGCGGCAACGAAGACGGGACCACAGCTTACCCCGTATGTAAAAGGTAACAGGGTATACGCTATCGGCACTACGGGGCGGGTGTTCTGCCTTGATGCCGCCGACGGTACCCTATTGTGGGAATCGAATATCGGGCCGCGCCATCAAATGATGGAAGAGCTCAAAAGCAAATGTCTGGCCGAAAAGAAAATGTTTGCGGCCAATCGCGATTTCATGGGTAATGCGTACGTGGCCGGGAGATCACTGATTTCCATGGACTTTGTAAATTATAAATATGGATATGATGATGAATGGCATTTCGAGTACGTCGTTTCCCAGGGAATTGTCGGACTCGACACCGCGACCGGTGACCAACTCTGGCACGACTCGAGCGTTGTTTGGGGAAGTGGAAATGCTCCGATTGTGTGGACGTATGAAGGAAAAGAGTACGTGGTGGCGGTAGATCCGTGGAAAGGGACTCTTATCGATCCCGACGACGGCACTATTCTGTGGCAGGACAGTAGTGTCACAGGCCAGAAATTGATCCCGTCGGCACGTGATACGCTACTGGTGACCCTGGGCGGCGGAACGGATCTTTGTCCGTTCACCATAAAGGGTTTTTCACTCAGCCCAACCGGGGCGACCATGCTCTGGGAGCACCCGGCCACTCTTTACGGCGACAGCCCCACCTCGCCACTGATCCACGATGGGAAGGTATATTTCATGTCCGAGAAAGCGAAGGCACTTGTTATTCTCGATGCTTCCACCGGGGAGGAAATCGGGCAAACAACGGTGACTATGGGCTTCAATTTCGAGCATGACAACGGATATCTGGTTTTGCAGAATGATCTTCTGTTTGCAACGACAGCAGTCGATAATCGCGGATTCAATGTGTACGATGTTTCACAGACACCGCCGATTCATCTGAAGTCTCACGGTCTGGTTACGACGGCCGTGGAGATCGCCTACGGCTACATCGGTCGCCTTATTCCCGCGTTTGCCGACGGTCGTTTGTTCGTCAGAATGCACGGTGGGAGGGTACATTGCTATGATCTGCGCGAAGGTGAGTCCCGGACGATCCGGAGAGTCGAAAAAGTGAATACCTCGGGGAAGAAACAGGTTCTTGGTTACTACGATCTGCGAGGCGCAAAGATTGGCCTGAACCGTGGGCCTTCGAAAGAGGCCCACGGAATACGAATTATGGTTTACGAGAATGCGGTTCGGCCGGTGTTAAGCGTCGACACGCCGAAACGATGATCGGCGTCCTGTCGGTGTCCCGAGTCGTCGGTAATCCGGCAACATGTTCCCATGTGCCTCGATCAGATCGTCGCACATGGCTTTTATTGAATCAATCGGTAGCTCCGCCGCTGTATGCGGATCCATCATTGCCGCATGATAAATGGCATCCCGGCGCTTCTCGAGTGCGGCGTCGATTGTCAAAAGCTGGACATTGATATTGGTTCTGTTCAATGCGGCGCACTGTTCCGGAAGTGGTCCGACATAACACCCCTGAACTCCATTCCCGTCGACCAGGCACGGTACTTCGACACAGGCTCGAGCCGGCAGATTCGGGATGAATCCATTGTTGAGGACATTCCCACCAATATGTGCGGGCGTGTCGGTGTAAATTGCGTTCATAATTATCGAGCCGTATTCATGTGTTTTTTTATGGCTCAGTTCCGGATTTTCAACCAGCTCCCTGCTGCGTTTCTTCCATCCTTTAATCTGACGAATACATCTCCGCGGGTATTCGTCCAACGGTATGGCGTATTGGTCGATAAGCTCGGGGTACTGTGATTTGATCCAGTAGGGCATATACTCGGCACTATGTTCAGACGATTCCGTGAGATAGTAGCCGAATTCAAGCAGTATTCGTAAGCGGATCATGTCGTTGGCTATTCGTACGTCGGGATGGGCGCGCCACTTTTCGTCTCCCGACTCTTTTTCTTCTTCCAAAACCCGGGTGGCTCCGCCGCGACGCATGACACGTTCAATGCCTTCCTCCGTGCGTTTCTTCAGTTCCGGGTAAAGGTCGGTTCCCCGATCGGTCACTTCGAGCAACCATGCCTGATGATTGATTCCAGCAATTTTCCACCTCAGCGCCCGCACATCGTCTTCCATGCCCAGTTTGCGGACAAGATAAGACGCGCATCCCTGAACCGAATGGCAAAGTCCGACCGTCTTCACCCCGGTAGATTCAAGCATTGCTCCGGCTATCATCGCCATCGGGTTTGTGTAGTTGAGCATCCATGCATCCGGGCATACTTCTTCTATATCGCGCGCGAATTCCATCATTACCGGGATCGTTCGGAGCGACCGGAAAATCCCCCCGATACCGAGGGTGTCCGCGATGGTCTGGCGCAGACCGTATTTCTTCGGGATTTCGAAATCGATTACAGTTGAAGGTTCATACCCGCCTACCTGAATTGCGTTGACCACAAAATCGGCGTTCCGCAGTGCCTCCTTCCGATTATCGACTCCCAGATGCTTTGTTATGGTTGCACGCCCGTCATTGATGTTCCCGTTGAGAATGTCCAGCATTGTTCGGGATTCCTCAAGACGGGTTCCGTCGATGTCGTACAGAGCAATGTGCGAGTCTCTCAGCGATTCGGTGCGCATGCTGTCACCCAGGATATTCTTGGCAAATATGGTGCTGCCTGCCCCCATGAATGTTATTTTCGGCATTTCTTCGATCCTTCCCAAGTTTTGGCGTAGTGGATGAAGAAAAATAATGCAATTCCGGTTACCCCCAGGCGAAGTGTTGCTTGATACCGCCTGCCGTGTTGCTTGATATCGCCTGCCGGCGGTATGTACGGGGGGGATTGAGTGTTCAAGGAAAGGGAAATGGTATGAAATGCAGGCGTATGTTGCTTGCTTCGGTTTTCTCGGTCCTTCTCTTGTTTGGAGTCTGCCGGGGCCTTCCTCAGTTCGGGTTGGTGTTTGGGATTAGTGAATCTCCGCACATCGGGCCACGATTGCGGTTTACCCGTTCCTATGCCCTGCAGCCCGAGGTTGCTCTTGACTGGTCGATCGGGGAGGTTATCGGGTGTGAAATCGGTCTCACAAATCTCTTCTATTTGCCTCGCGAGCGATCAAAAGTGGAGGACTATGCGGTCGGAGGGCTCCCGTGGGGACATGTGAGCAAGCATTATCATCGCTCCGCTCGGTACGGCGGTTCTCGACTGCGAAACTTGGGCTAGAATTAGTTTTGAGTTCACACTTGTTTTATTGTCCGTAAGAACGAATCATACCTCTCCCTGATTGCTCCCGTAAATGCTTCATCCGATAAACGGGCATTCATCACCGCAGAATCATCCTTTCTCTTGTCTTCGGGAAGCACCAACGGAACCGGGAACGCTTCGCAGGCGACCATTTTTGCTCCGGCAAGTTTCTCTACCTCACGGAATACTCGTGCGTAGCCGAATTTGCCGTCTTTTTCAGCATCGCCTCCGCCGCAACAGGTCGCATAGAAGATTTTGTGTGCATCCCCGCTGTGCTTTTTGAGAAAGCTTCGATTGGGCCAGGCAAGGTGCCCCGCCCAGATCGGTCCGCATACGATAATCCGGTCGTATTCCGAGATGGTTTTTTTTACGGTGTGTATGGCTGGGCCGAACCCGGTCAGGGAAAAGAGCATCTGCAGGGGAAAGACGCCTGCAAAAGGTGTGAGCGCTTCAATATCGCCGTTGAGATCTGATGCGAATCTCTCGGCGAGGTATTTGTTGTTTCCGCTCTTTGAGTAATACACCACCAGTGTCTTCATCGGTTTCCTCCCATGATACAAATGCCGGCGGTTGATAACCAGGGCGTTCTCCCGCCGGAACCGGTTTCCCGGGAATCAGGCACACTGCTCACTCTCGACTTCGAAACCCCTATCTAGTGTCCGTCCGAAAAGTCCTGTTTTCGCTCGGATTGATGAAGCAAACCGGCGATTTCAGCCTAAAACGGGCGCTTCGACAGGCTCAGCGTCCGTTTTAGGGACTTTTCGGACAAGCACTATCTAACTAACATAGTACCATCCAAACACCGAAATCCGAAGAAAAATGAAGTGCGCCGAACCCGGCATTCCGGTTTTCTAACAGGGATACAAACCGAGAAAACGGGAGAGGACCGCGTGAAAAAGCCTCACTCGCCCTGGTTTCGGGTGGACGCGTCGGGGTGGCAATTGTGGCTAATCCGGTAAATCCATCCATCTACTCTTGTCGTTTCAGCCAAATCGTGCTAAGATTGGGGTTCGGAGAGTCCATCCAGTACCCCTTTTCCCGTCGAGGAACCGGCAATGGCCCAATCGCGTATGGGCGTTCCAGAAACGCGTCCGAGTACCACTGTTTCGGCGGAGAAACAGTCGCATTTCAATGGGGATGCCGTGGGAAGGGAAGTCTCGCTGGTGGTATTATACGAGCGACCGGACTCAGGATACTCGAACTGGAGAACGGTACTTGAGGATGAAGGCGTCGAGTTTCGTTGTCTTACGGAGTCGGCAGGCCCAAACTGGGAATTGGTCTGCTCCTACCCGACATTTTTTCTGTGCTCCGCGGATTTGCATCAATGTGACGAGTCGACAGTTGCAGGTCTTGCCCGGATTTGCGTTAATCCATGCGTCTTCTCCCTGTTTCTGTCGGACGATCCCCATGAACTGGAAGCCGCCGGTGAGTTTCCCATCAAATTCAATCTCTACACAAGAAGAAGTTTGACTCGTGCCGAAATTCTCAGTCTGATTCGTACCGGGCTTTCGCTGACCACATCACGCATGAAGTCCAACCTCTGTTTTGACCGTGCACCCTATGCTCTTTTCCTCACCGATCCGACTGGGCGATACACCGACGTGAATGAGGCGGGATTGCGCATGCTCGATACGGCGCGCGATCAGGTTATCGGGAAATCCGTGGCAGATGTGCTTCCCGACTGTAACCGACAAAAATGTGCGGCATCATTCGAGCACGTTGGAAAGCACCAATCGTCAGGTGATGATTTTAGAGTAATGCGAGGTGACGATGGGAGTATCGATGTTGCTCTCGAAGCAGCCGCCTTACCCGACGGAACCGCCATAGCATACTGCAAGGATGTGACCGAAGAGGTTCGCCTGGAAAACGCGCTTCTGGAAGCCCGTCACCAGATTGTCCTCCAAACTCGCATCGCTACCGCCTTTCTCACCCGACCTGATACATCGGTATATGCAACCGTTCTTGAAATTGTGCTCGAGGAACTCCGAAGTGAATTCGGTTTTTTCGGATACATCGATGATAACGGTGATCTCATATCTCCGAGTCTCACGAGAGGAGTGTGGGAAAAATGCGAAATGGCAGAGAAAAACATTCGGTTTCCTCGCGCCGATTGGAAGGGGTTGTGGGGGCGCTCTCTGCTGGAAAAACGTCCGTTGTATTCCAATGAGAACCTTCACCTGCCCGAGGGACACGTGCCTTTGTCCGGAGCACTCGCCGTGCCCATCTTGTATGACGACGACCTTATCGGGCAGATTGCGGTTGCAAACGCTGAAACCCCCTACACGCAAAAAGAGGTGAACGTGCTCGAGGCGCTTGCCGGGCAGATTGCACCGGTGCTTCATGCGCGTCTGCAGACTCAGAGTCTGGAGCAGGAACGACTTAAGGCCGAAGATGCTTTGGTGAGGAGCGAAGCTCTTTTGTGGTCCACCGGTCGTATGGCAAAGGTGGGCGGGTGGGAACTTCAGGCGTCCGACGGTACTATGAACTGGACGGACGAGATGTATCGCATTCACGAAGTTCCCGTGAACTTCACACCGACACTCAAGTCTTACGTTGATTTCGCAATCCCCCGGATGCGACCTGTCTTGCGCAAGAGACTCGATGACGCGGTTAAGCATGGGACGCAGTGGGATTTCGAATTCGAGATCGTAACGGCAAAAGGCGCGCACAAGTGGCTCCATACCATCGCGCAACCGGTGTGGAGAAATGATTACGTTGTCCGGGTCACCGGAACATTGCAGGATATCACGGAACGCAAGAAATCAGAGGAGGCGCTTCGGCGTTCGCGCGCGGCACTGGACAGCTCGGCAGACATGCTTTTTCTGATCGATCCCTATACGCTACGTTTCCTGGACGTAAACGAGACGGCCGTGGCTTCGCTCGGCTGGTCGCGACACGAGCTTCTCTGTATGGGGCCGTCCGATATTTCCCCTCAGGGACAGTCGGGTAAAGTGGCCCAGATCGCCAAAGCTTTGCTTTCGGGCGATGCTCCGGAGACAATCCATACATTTCATAATCGTAAGAACAAAGAGCGATTTCCCGTCGAGGTGTGCCTCCGTTTGTTTGAGTCCTATGGAAAGAAGACAATAGTTGCCGCCGCACGAGACATCACCGACCGGAGAGCCGCACAAGAGGCCCTGCAGCGTGCCCATGATGATCTGGAGCGAAAAGTCGAAGAACGCACGAATGAACTTTCCGCAACCAATCTCCGGCTTCGCGGGGAAATCGAGGAACGTGCTCGCGCCGAGAGAACAGTAAAAGAGAGCGAGAAACGCTTCAGAAGCATTTTCAACAGTGTGTTCGATTCGTTAATTATTGTCGATGCGCGAATGTGTGTGCTCTACGTGAATGAAGCCACAGTGCGCCTATTTGGACATTCGCGGAAACAAATCGCGGGCAAATCACTCGAAATACTCTGTCATGTTTCGGACTTCCCCAAGCTTAGCGAAGCCGCCGTCAGAGCGCTCGAGCACGGCACCGCCGCACTCAAGGAAGTTCGATTCATATCTGCCGATGGAACTTCCGTGTACCTGGAAGCGGGGGCGTCACGGTTTCTCAGCAGCTACGGTGACCTTGTCGTTCTGAGCCTTCGGGACGTTACTCAGCGAAAAGAGGCGGAGTGGGCATTCTTTGAGACTCAACAGCATTTCATACAGTTGGCCGATAATATCCAGGAAATCTTTTTTCTGGTTGATATCGAGAGTGAATCGACATTGTATTACAGCCCGGCGCTTTGCCAATTGCTTGCCATGGAAGATCCCGTTATTGCATCCGGCCTGCCGTTGACCGATTGCATGCATCCCGAGGATTGCGAGAATTCACCGCTCCTCGATCGGGAGGTTCGATTTCAGAAAGAATTGGACGAAGAATTCAGGATTATTCGTCATTCGGGCGAGATTCGCTGGGTCCGATTCCGTTCGTTTCCGGTGAACGACGAACATGGGATTCCGTTTCGGGTCGCGTGTGTTGCCACCGATATTACAGAGCAAAAAACCGCGGCCGACCGAGAGCACCGGCATCAGCATCAACTGATCCAGGCCGACAAAATGACCAGTCTTGGGATACTTGTGTCCGGTGTTGCACACGAGATCAGCAATCCCAACAATCTCATCATGCTGAACGCCGACGTGCTGGCTCGAATCTGGGCGGAATTTTTTCCTATACTGGACGAACACGCCGGTCGTCGGGAAAATTTCGTTCTTGGTGGATTGCCGTACGAGGAAATGAAGGCTGAGCTGGAGTCTCTCTTGATTGGAATCGGTGAAGGATCAGAGCGAATCAAACGAATCGTACACAGCTTGAAGGATTTTGTTCGAGCGGATGCGGGCGGGCTTGATGAATCGGTTGATCTCAATACCGTCATCGACTCAGCCATTTTTATCGTCGGGAATCTGGTAAAGCGGTCGACGTCAAATTTCAAGGTATCCCGGGCAGAAAACCTTCCTCCCGTACGGGGAAATGCGCAACAGCTCGAGCAGGTTGTGATAAACCTGATTACCAATGCCTGCCAGGCTCTTCCGAACACGCACGCCCTTGTCTCGGTGAGCACGGCCTACGATGGGGCAACCGTTCTTTTGATCGTCGGGGATGAAGGAACTGGTATTCCCGTCGAGATCATGAATCTCATTATGGATCCATTCTTCACAACCAAACGAGATTCCGGAGGAACGGGGCTGGGCCTGGCGGTATCGTATGGAATTATCCAGGCACATGGTGGAACAATGAGTTTCGATTCAGCCCCCGGGGGACCGACAACCGCCACGGTGGCATTGCCACCGATGGAATAAAACTCGGGTTAGCCCAGGTTTCGCAGCCGGGACCGAGCAGGATGACGTGAGTTGGTTGTGAACCTTGGGCAAGGCTGAAAGGAACAATCACGTCAACTCGTGATGAGAGAATGAGTATGAAAGCGGAGCGAAGAATTCTTATTGTCGACGACGAACCGGCATTGGTGAAAACTATGTCGATTGTTTTGCGTTCGGCAAAGTATCGTGCAAGCACGGTGAACAACGGAGTCGAAGCGATAGAGGCATTGGAGACGGCCGCCGGGGAGGGCGATCCCTTCGAACTGGTTGTTACCGACGTCCAGATGCCCCGAATGACGGGGGAAGAACTCATTGATGAAATCAGAAACCGGGGAATTCAGGTCCGGATACTGGTTATCACCGGATACGGGAGCAAGGAACTGGTGGTCGGGTTGATGCGCAAGGGATGCGATGAATATATCGACAAGCCGTTTACCGGGAAGGAATTTCTCGACAGGGTGAATGATCTTTTCGCCCGGACCACGGACAGGATGCCGGCAGAGCAAAGTGATTCGAACAGAGTTTCATCCGAATCTGTACGACTGGAGCGTGAGGTAGCGACCTACAAAGAGAGCTTCGAGAAACTTCGTCGACAGGTTGACTCAGCCGTCGGCGCCTACCATAGTCTGGTTCACATGGATACGGAGCACCTGACGGTGCGTACAGTCTTCAAGAGTCTTCCACTGGCCGATCTGGGGGGTGATTATGCCCAGGTATGCAATACACCAGAAGGGTGTGACGTTGTGCTGGCTGATGTGGCCGGACACGACATGGGGGCGTCGTTTCATACCGTGTTGATAAAATCGTTTTTCGAGGAGAATTGCAGAAAGGGCAAAAACGGCGAAGATTTTTTCGCAATTCTGAATCAGGCTCTCACCGATACCGGTGCGCAGCGAATGGTTACCGCCCAGTTTCTTCGCATCAATCTCGTTGAGAGCACGGTGCAATTCGTATCCGCCGCCCATCTCCCCGCAACCGTGATCCCGGCGTCCGGATCGGAGATTTATCCGCTGCATGTACCTGGTTCTGTACTTGGTGTCCTCGAAAATGTACAATATGAAAGCAAAACCGTTCGAGTCGCACCGGGTGACCGCATATTGATGTATAGTGACGGGTTGCCGTCACTGGCGCGAACCGACGGGCCCAGTGGGCGTGCTCTGCAGCTCGCCCCGGTAGGGATTGATTCCCTCATCCGGCAATACCGGAGAGAATCTCTGAGACTAATGACGGATCGTGTGTGGTCCGACGCACTTGCATTTGCACGATACAAAGCAACCGACGACGTCGTACTGTTGGTCATGGAAATACCGGAGATTTAGAATGTATACGTCGAAAGAAAACGACCGAAGCATTACCATTCAGTTATCGTCCAGCCCGGTGCTGGTCGACCGCGCATGTCGTGATCTTACGGAATTCTGGAAAGGAAAGAAAAGCTCGCCCGGCCGGTTCATTCAGGTCGTGCGTGAGTTGCTCATGAACGCGGTGGAACACGGAAATCGTAGCGACGATTCGAAGACTGTTGAATGCACCGTAGCCGAAATTTCCGAGGGGCGCTACAGCGTCCGTGTCCGCGACGAGGGATCGGGGGTGACTCAGGAACAGGTTCGACTCAGGATTCCCGAAGACCCGTCGACTCCCAGGAGCCGCGGGTACGCCATCATCAATGCTCATGCCGACGACATATCATTCGATCCGGCCAATGCATCGGTTACGGCATACCTTACGGCTATTGAAACAACCCAATTTCCCGCCGAACAAACTGAAAATACGCATACCATACGCCCAACCGGAGATATTTCCGCCGCGGTCGCGGAGGAATTTCGTGACGCACTGCTGGCGTGGGAGAATGGGGGGACGGCGCATCTGCGTCTGGACCTTTCGAATGTGCAACTGATGGACTCAATATCCCTTAGTGTCCTGGTCAGCTTCAGCAAAACGCTGAAATCGACAGGTGCGGAACGGGACTGTGAAATTGTAAATGTCGGAAGTGATCTGGGAATGCTTCTGTCCATGACCGGTATTCACAAACTGTATTCCATAATTCCACGAACCGGAGAGGCCGCGAATGGGATTTGAAGAAAAGCTTTCCGCCGAAGTGGGGAATACACGTTTTCTGAACAAGATATTGGACAATTTGCCTGTTGCGATCCTGATCCTGGATACCGGACTTGAGGTGTGTGCGGCAAACGGGGCGATAGCCGATTTGACCGGAAGAACGAGAGAAGATCTGCTCCATAAGAGGCCGGGAGAGGCAATGGGATGCCTTCAGGCAAAGGACTCTGCGAACGGATGCGGGCACGGAGTCAGTTGCGCCGGATGTCTGATACGAAACTCGGCGGAAGCCGCTCTGACAAAAAATACGAGTGCGAATCGAGAGGGCACAAGCATAACCATTACGGTAAATGGAATACCGACCTGGAAGGACGTACTGCTCGATGCACTTCCGATCCGTCTGGACGGAGCACCTTTCGCGCTCCTTTGTATCAGCGATGTATCCGAATTCCGGAATCTCGAGCGCTCCTTACTTTTGCATTTGGAGCGTTTCGCGATGATCGGAGCACAAGCTTCACAGATAACCCACGATCTGAAAAATCCGCTCACCGTGATTGACGGCTTCGCACAACTTCTGGCAATGGGTGAACTGAGTGAAGATCAGAAAGAACAGGTCTCACTGCTGCGCGAAGGCGTTGCCCGGATCGGAGCCATGGTGGAAGAAATCACGGAGATCGCCTCCGGGCGTGCTTCACCGTCGCTGGATACTACCAGGACGTCCTTGAAGGATTTACTCGACAGAATTACCGCAAACAACACATTTCACCATAAAATCGTGGTGGATTGTCGTTTCCGCGGGAGTGTTGAGGTTGATCCCGTGAAGATAGAGATGGTTTTGCTGAACTTGATCAGAAATGCCGATCAGGCGTTGGATCAGGTGGAAAACGGGCTCATCGAGATAGCGTGCACCGAGTCTTCAGGCAGTGTCGTGATCAAGGTACGCGACAACGGGCCGGGAGTCGGTGAATCCGTTCGAAACCATCTGTTCGAGCCGGCCGATGCCATACTCAAAAAAGGGAAGGGATTCGGGCTATTCGGAGCGAAGAGAATTGTGGAAGCTCATGGTGGGACTCTCTGGTTCACTACCGAACCGGGACATGGTAGTTCGTTTTTTGTACAGTTGTCGGTGGGCCCGAATAACTACGAAACGCAGAATCCGGTTACACGGTCCACCGACAAATCCACGAGATCAAAGGGAGCCCAATGAGCACGGATAGATCACTCCTCGATGAATTCATCAATGAGTCGAAAGAACATCTGTCAACGATTGAAGATGATTTCATTTCGCTTGAGAAAAATGGGGCGTCGGCCGACCCGGAGCTTGTAAATCGGATATTCCGGGCGATGCATACAATCAAGGGAAGCGCGGGATTTTTCGGACTCACGAATATCTCTCAGCTTTCCCATGCGATGGAAACGATAATGTCGATGGTTCGAGACGGAACACTGGTGCCTAACCAGAGCCATATCGACGTACTCCTCCAGGGCGTGGATACTTTGAGTTCTCTCATCGACGATATCGACGCCGGGAATGACCGTGACCTGAGTGACCTTCAGGCGCTTCTAACGGGCATAATTGACGGTAACAGTCCATCGGGAGACACAAAGACATCACACCAACCGGTTTCGGTAGGTAGAGACGAATATGGAAATGAATTCAATGTCAGTCGAGCCCTGCTGAAATCACTTCAGCCGGAGCAACGGTATCTGTATCGGCTCGAGTACGATCTTTCCCTTCTCGAGAAGAAAGATGGGCTCAATCCAATAAAGATTGTAAAGCAACTGCAGGAAATCGGCAGGATACTTGACGGGTATTTGACAGGTCCCGAGGTCGATCTGCGTGACGGAATGCCGGGTCAGGCGCTTCACTATCATGTTCTGTACGCTACGGTTATCGATCCGGAACTGATCACTACAGCGGTGAATCTGGACGAGAAATACGTTCGGCAAATCAAAAGAGACGACCTTCGATTCGCGGATGAAAAACAAGGCGAGGCAGTACCGGAAAAAGAAAAGTTGGTTCCGGAAACGGACCAAAAGGGACCGAAAACGGCTTCGCCGAATTCGGATGATACTTCGGATGAAACCGCACCGGAAAAACCAGTCGCTGAGCGCGAACATAAAGGGTCGGGTGAAACGGTTCGTGTTCGCCTCGATGTCCTCGATCAGTTGATGCTGCTTGCGGGAGAGTTGGTTCTGGTAAGGAATCGGCAATTGATGCAGATGAATAGAGCCGATGCCGCTTCGCGTACCATTACGCAGCGTCTGGATGTCGTAACCAGCGAGTTGCAGGAAACGGTTATGCGTACCCGAATGCAGCCCATTGGGAACATATTCGGGAAATTCAATCGTATCGTGCGTGATCTTGGCAAAAAACTCGGAAAGAAAATCGAGATTCACATGAGTGGCGAGGATGTCGAGCTGGACAAGACTATTCTAGAGGCAATCACCGATCCACTTACCCATATTGTCCGCAACAGTTGTGATCATGGGATAGAGCATCCCGCCGACCGGGTTGAATTCGGGAAACGTGAAGTCGGGCGCATCAGACTCAGAGCGTATCATGAAGCCGGGCAGATCAATATCGAAATATCGGACGATGGAAAGGGAATCGATCTGGCCGCGGTGCGCCGAAAAGTTCTGGAGCGTAAACTTCGAACCGAAGAGCAGATGAGTCGACTGTCGGATAAGGAGGCTCTCAACCTTGTGTTTCTTCCGGGATTGTCGACCAGCGAAGAAGTGAGCGATTTGTCCGGTCGCGGTGTCGGCATGGATGTGGTGAAAACTCAGGTTGAAAAACTGGGCGGCATCATCGAGATGGAGTCGTCTCTGGGTCATGGAACCAGAATATTCCTTCGACTGCCACTCACACTGGCGATTATTCCCTCTCTTATCGTTCAGGTGGGAAAATCGTTTTTTGCTATTCCGCAGGTGAATCTGGAAGAGGTTGTGTGTTTGTACGACGACGATATCAGAACCAAAATTGAATGCGCGGGAAGCCGGGAAGTGTACAGATTGCGATCCATGCTCCTTCCTATTGTGCATCTCAGCGAAGTCCTGGCACGACCGGAGCCATTTACGGACACCGTTCGTGCGGAAATCACGGAATACCGACGGGATGAACGAGTGCGAAACGGCAATGTCGATAACGGAGGAGAGGGGACATCCCTGAAATTCGCCGTGATTCGTATTGGCGCCGTGCGATATGGGTTGGTGATTGACGGTGTGGTCGGAACGGAGGAGATTGTAGTGAAACCGATGCACCGTGCGGCAAAGCAGATCGGCATCTATTCCGGAGCAACGGTTTTGGGCGACGGCAATGTAGCGCTTATCCTTGATACGATAGGTGTAGCCAGACATGCGGCAATCAGGCTGGATGGAAGAGATGACCCCGCGACCGAGGAATCAACGACTGATATCCCCACGGACGATGAAAAAATGGGACTCCTGCTGTTTCGGTGCGGTGAACAGGAACAATTCGCGGTCGAGACGGCCTTTATACGAAGGGTAGAGCGAATAGAAATGCAGTCGATCGAACGCACGGGCAGCAGAGAATTTATCACGATAGGGGGAACCCCGACCCGAGTGGTGCGTCTTGACCGGCATATGGACGTGTCTCCGTTGGAGGAGAGGCCGGAAATGTTCCTTTTGCTGCCCAGGGAATCCGAACAGCCATACGGCGTTTTAATATCCGAACTGATCGATGTTGGCTATTTTGGGGTTAGGATAAACACGAGGCGGCACCTGGCTCCCGGACTGGATGGGAGTGCCGTAGTGTACGATCGGTTGACACTTCTGTTGAATATGGGCAAGATCATTCGGCAGGCCGCCCCGGAATGGTACGATGCCGCTTAGCCCAGGTTTTGCAGTCGAGAAACGCCGTACCGAGCGGAGCGCTGCATTAGTTCGTGCGGTCTTTATGCTTTGTCCCCGATTCCAGTGAGGAGAATATATGGAGTATGCAGGGAACAACCCCATGCGATTCTGTTCCTTTCGACTGGCCGACAGGCTGTTTGGTGTGGACATAAAGGATGTGAAAGAGATCGGGAGTGACGTACAGGTGACTTCCATCCCTCACGCCCCGCCGGCGGTACGTGGCTATATGAACATCCGGGGCCAGATTCATCTGGTAATAGCCCTGCGTGCATTGTTCGGATTTGAAAGGGTAGATGTCACATCGGATACAAAAGTGGTAATATTCAAACCGTGCGTTGATGAACCATTCGGGGTCGTTGTTGATGAGGTGGCGGATGTAGTTGAAGCCGACGAACGTGATATCGTGGAACGTCGGAAGGGAGAGGACACGGATGATGCTCCCGGGGCTGAAAAACGAAATGCACCCCAATCACTTTCTCTGGGAGTGACCCGGTTACAAAACGAATTGATGATTGTTCTAAATGCACGCGGTATTCTTGATGCGGTCCACACGCACGAGGTGCACGCGATTTGATGGCTTTGTGCGAAACCTATCCAAATAGAATCGGTGATCTGGTCTGAAAGGAGTTTCAATGAAGATGCTGTCTCATTTTTCTATACGAGCGAAACTGGTCGCGGCGGCGGTTTTCTCGACGCTGCTCATTTTCTCGGTGGGTCTGTCCGGACTCTCCGGCATGACTCGGATGCAAAAAATTCGTGATAGAGTGGAGAAACTCGAGGACGCGGATATTTCTCTGATGCAACGTGAGATTGATCACCTGCATTGGGCTCTCGAGGCCGGCGAATTTCAATCCGACGAGAGTATAACCCGTGTAAAAGCTGAAGGCGACCCGACTCAATGCGCATTTGGTAAGTGGTACTATGGAGAGGAACGCCGTTTACTTGAAAAAAGCGTTCCCGAAGTAATGGAGGCGCTTGTTGAGATAGAAAAACATCACAACGAGCTGCATGGCGGTGTCGAAGTCATTGAAGGGTATCTGACGGAAGGGGATGGATCTCGAAACAAAGCGCTCGAGTACTACCATGACCATACCGCGGAGCAGCTCAAGGATGTGCAGAAAAGCCTGGGTGAAATCCGAAAGGTCATCCATGCAAAAGTGGAAGAGGTTGAGGATCATGCGATCGAATCGCAATCCCGTTCCAGAATGCAGCTTCTGATACTGATCGCTCTGTTCGCCGTGATCGGAATCGGCATGATGCTGATTATCGCGCGGAGCATTACCCATCCCATCCGCCAGGTTATCGACATGCTGAAGGATATTGCCGAAGGGCAGGGAGACCTTACCAAACGCCTGGATGACACGGGTAAGGATGAAATGGCGGATTTGTCTCGTTGGTTCAATCGCTTTGTCGAGAATATTCGCTCCATAATGGCACGAATCAATGAAACTACCCAGGTTCTTGCCGGGTCTTCCGAAGAACTGTCCGCCGTTTCCGGCGAATTACTCGGGGGATCGGGAGATCTGACCAATCGGGCGACCGCCGTTGCAAGCACGACTGAAGAAATGTCCACAAATATAAACACGATGGCGTCGGCGGTGGAAGAAATGAGCGTGAACGCTGGATCCGTGGCGGCGGCCGCCGAACAGATGTCACAGAATATGAATGCGGTTTCCAGTGCGGTGGAGGAGATGTCGGTCTCGATAAACGATATCGCCAAAAATGCACAGGAAGCACGCGGCGTATCCGAGCAGTCAAAAAATATGTCGGTCAATGCTACCGGTACTATGGGTAAACTGGGTGATGCGGCCAAGGAAATCGGAAAAGTGACCCATGTGATCAAACGTATTGCGGAACAAACAAATCTCCTTGCATTGAATGCGACCATAGAGGCGGCATCGGCCGGAGAAGCCGGAAAAGGGTTTGCCGTGGTTGCCAATGAGATCAAAGAGCTGGCCAACCAGAGTGCCCAGGCTGCCGAAGATATCGCCTCCCGAATTGAGGGAATGCAGGACAATGCAACCGATGCGGTGAAGGTAATCGACGATGTTTCCGGCATTATCGCCAAAATTGGAGATGCGGTTACCGTAATTACACAATCGGTTGACCAGCAAACCAGCGCATCGAATGAAATTTCCGCCAACGTAGTTCAGGCTTCCAACGGGGCGCGAAATATCGCGGGCTCGATCGCGGAAGTGGCAAAAGGGGCCGGTGACGTATCGAAGAATTCTGGAGAAGCCGCAAAGGGAGCCCGTGATGTGGCTTCGAGCATAGCCGGTGTAAGCAAGACCGCTTCGGATTTCAACGGCGGAGCCGAACAGATAAACAGTTCCTCGGAGGAATTGGCAAGGATGGCGGGAGAACTAAAAGGCATTGTCGGGAAATTCAAAATCTAGAGCCAGGTGGAGGAACAGATTATGGATGTAGCGTACGTAAATCCATTCATCCGTGCGGCGGTCGACACGTTCAAGACAATGATAAATTGTGACTTACAGATAGGTAAGCCGGAATTGAAAAACGACGCCGTGCACAGCTATGACGTTTCGGGGGTTATCGGCCTTTCCGGTGAGGCACAGGGAGTCATTTCCATGAGTTTCCCCGAAGACGTTGCCATGAAAGTGGTATCGTTGCTCATACAATCGCCGGTTACCGAAGTCAATGAAGATGTTACCGACGGAATCGGCGAGATAGCCAATATCGTTGCGGGGAATGCTAAACAGTATCTCGTACAGTTTGCACTAACCTTATCTCTACCGAATGTGGTTGTGGGAAAAGGCCATAGAATAGCCGTGCAGCGGGATGTCAAAACCATCGTTCTTCCTTTGACGTCCGAACATGGAAAATTCGCCATGGAGGTTGCGTTGAAGACGAACTAACCCGGGTTTCGCAGTCGAGATCGTGCAACAGCTTACGCAGAATGCCGTGAGTCGATTGCGAACCCTGGGCTAATTCAGTCTTTTCGAGAAGAGACTGGGAGGAATGTATGAAGGTGCTTATCGTTGATGATTCCGGCACTATGCACAAAATTATCAAGAACCAGTTGACTAACGCCGGAGTGGAGGAAACCGTCGAGGCTTTTGACGGTGAGGAAGGGTTGGCGAAGCTGGAATCGGAAATGCCCATCGATGTGGTTCTGCTCGATATCAACATGCCGAAAATGGATGGTATGACAATGCTTCGAAAGGTTCGCTCGGACTCCCGTTACGGCAAGGTGAAGATAGTGATGGTGACCTCTGAGTCCGAAAAAACAAAAGTCCTTGAGGCAATTCGTGCGGGGGCGAACGATTATATTGTAAAGCCCTTTCAGGCAGAGGACTTCAAAGAACGGTTGAAAACGACATAAGTATGAGTACAACCAAGGTTTTGATCGTGGATGATTCCCTGATTTTCCGTCATGCCGTTCAGGAAACTCTTGCGGGAGAGGATGGTATCGAAGTCGTTGGCTCGGTCAGGAACGGGCGGAAGGCCCTGGACTTTCTGGAGTCCGGCCACGCCGACCTGGTCACACTCGACCTTGAAATGCCGGAAATGGACGGGCTGGCGACACTCGAGGCTATTCAGGAGCGGAATGCTGGGCCGAACGCAAAGAAAATCGGGGTCATCATGATTTCCGCTCACACTCGAAAGGGCGCCGATACAACTTTGCGGGCGCTTGAGATTGGCGCTTTTGACTTCATTCAGAAACCAAGTTCTTCCTCTGAAAAAGAGAGTATTGAACAACTGAAGCGTAGCCTTATTCCCAGGATTCATCATTTCAAAACCACGCAACTTCTTGGCGCTGTTCCAGAACGGAACTCGCCGGGTTCTTATACAAAGAATCTGAATCAAACGGCGGAGACGGCGCATTACTCGGTAAGCAATGTAGCATCCCGAGGGATCGAGATCATCGCGATAGGAGTGTCGACGGGCGGGCCGAAGTCACTTTCCGCGATGCTACCTTTGCTTTGCGAGAAAACGAGTGCCCCAATTCTCATTGTGCAGCATATGCCCCCGACCTTTACGGCATCTCTCGCCGAAAGCCTTGATCGGAAGTGTGCTCACAGAGTCAAGGAGGCGGTGTTGGGCGACGTGGTTGAGCCCAATACGGTACTGGTGGCTCCCGGGGGGAATCACATGGTTGTGCGGAAATCGGCCGGAGGAGTAACGGTAGGAATAAATATGCAGCCGCCTGAAAACGGTTGTCGACCGTCAGTCGATGTGCTTCTCAGGTCGGTTGCCGCGGCTTATGCACGGAATATAGTAGCCATTATTCTAACCGGAATGGGAAATGACGGATCCAGTGCCCTTCGTGCGC
Source organism: uncultured Fibrobacterota bacterium (assembly GCA_964346405.1). GTDB lineage: Bacteria > Fibrobacterota > Chitinivibrionia > Chitinivibrionales > CAYFVL01 > CAYFVL01. Next base: position 3,896 of record CAYFVL010000015.1, on the reverse strand, counting down.
TCAAACGGAATGGTGCGCGAATTATCGCTCAGGACGAGTCCACTTCGGTGGTTTGGGGAATGCCGGGATCCGCGGTGAAGACAGGACTTGTCGATCAGGTCTTACCACTAATGGATATACCAAAAGCCTTCGAATAGTGCGGATCTGTGTCCGAAGCGCGAAGTTACCCAGGAGAGCAATATGGATCTGAACGATACAGATTTCGAGCGTATCAGCAAATATGTCCATCAGATCTGCGGCATTGCGCTGAATGAACAAAAAAAGTATTTAGTCGAACAACGTCTGGAATCCGTTGCTGTCACACAGAATTGTCGAAATTTTACGGAGTTCGCCCAACTCATATCGTGCTGCGCGGACGATACCTTGCGGGATCAGATCATCGCGGCAATTACGACAAACGAAACATCCTTTTTCAGAGACAAACATCCGTTTTCGTTGTTCCGAAACCATATACTTCCCCGGTTGATCGCAACCGCGGAATCACGCTTATCAAGAGTGCCGATGAGACGTGGAGCCAAGGCGTCCATTCTTTCCGCGGGTGCCTCGACCGGACAGGAACCATACAGCCTGGCCGTACTAATCCATGAGGCACTTCAGTTTCGCGCAAAAGGCGGATTGACCCCGGATGACTTTTCAATCCTGGCCACCGATGTTTCATCTCGGGCTCTGGCAAAGGCGATCGCGGGTGAGTATAACGAGATGGAAATTGGACGGGGACTCACCGACCTGCAGAAAGCGTTGTATTTCACGCAGGTTGGCCAGACGTGGTCAATAAAAAATGAGATTCGGCGAATGGTCGAGTTCCGGAAGATCAATTTCGTACAACCGTTTTCCTACCTGGGCGCATTCGATGTCATTTTCTGTCGGAATGTTCTGATATATTTTGACGAAGACAGCAAGAAACGAATCTTGAAACAGTTTCACGGCATGCTGCCCGAGGAAGGCGTTCTGGTGCTTGGGGCAAGCGAGAACGCGTACGGCTACGGGGACATGTTTGAGTCTCATAGCGCCGAGGGCAGCATCTACTATGTAAAAAAGAGTTAGCCGGCCCAGGTTTCACGGTCGAGAACCGCCGTACCGAGCGGAGCGATGTATTGCGCTGCACTGAGCGGTGTCGAAGTGAGCGGAGCCGAAATGCCGAGGCGATGTCCCGAGCGGAGCCGAGGCGATGTCCCGAGCGGAGCCGAGGGATAGAGCAGAATGCCGTGAGTTGGTTGCGAAACTTGGACTAGGGCTAGTGTTCCCGCGATGCTGCTCTGAGAACTCGAACTCCATATCCGGGAAGAGTGATTTTCCCCGAAACGCCCGTGTTCTCGAGCATGTCGTGGTATTCTCCTTCATCCAGTTGCACCGCCAGTGGAGCCGTGGCAAAATTCATGAGGAACAGAAAATCGTGGGTTCCGTCGGACCGTTTGGTCGCACTTACACCCTCGGGCAGTGGGGAGCAAAGCACCGGCCGTATCCCACGGAGTCGGACGAGACTCCCGTAGAAATCGTAAAGGAATCGTGGCTCGGTTCTTCCGGCAAGATAGAATGCTTTTCCCTTTCCGTATCGGTTTGCCGTAAGAACCGGACGTCCCGCGTAAAAGTCGTCGCCATAGGTGGCGAGTACGTTCGCGTTCTCGGCATGTATAAGCGAACACAGCTCGATTATCCGGTAACCCGCGTGAAGATCGAGTTCATTATTGTCCGTCATTATCAATTGATTTGTCTTCGAAGGATCCAATGCATCGATTTCTTCATCCCAGATCCCGAACACATCCCTGAGACCGTCTCCGGGGGTTCCCTCGAGAAATGCCAGTCCGTTTTCATCGACAATTCCCGACCAGTAAGTCAATACAAGACTCCCGCCTTCCTTAACATATGCCGCGAGTCTTTCCGCAACTCCCGGTCGGAGCGAAAACAGCATAGGGGCCACAAGGAGCGAGTATCGGGAAAAATCGGAGTTCTGATCGATTACGTCAACCGGTATTCCTAGTTGACGGAAGGGCGCGTAGTGAGATACGGTGGTTTCCTCGTATTTCACGACGCCTTTTCCGAGTGCCGTGGTTGATTCCAGCAGCCAGTTATTCTCCCAATCGAAAATTAACCCGACCTGTGGGCGGATAGTTGTCCCGACGACTGGTGAAAGTTTCTCGAGCGCGAGACCCACCCCGGCGACGTCGGCAAAAACCCGGGTATTTTCATGGCCTGCGTGATCAACAACCGCCCCATGAAACTGTTCCACTCCTCCGCGTCCCTTGCGCCACTGGAAATATTGCACGGTATCACTTCCATGGGCAATTGCCTGCAGTGACGAAAGGATGTGCATCCCCGGTCGCTTCAGCGTGCAGTATTCCCGCCATTGTACGGCACTGGGCACGCTTTCCATCAGCATAAAGGGGCGCCCCTGCTTGAGACTTCGATGGAGATCCAGAAAAAAGCCTGTCGTCGTGGCGGTATCGATATCGTTTTCGCGGTGCCAGACAGGATAGCTGTCGACTGAAACGATATCGAGGTGCCTGGCGAATTTTGCGTAATCCAACGAATAGAAATGGGGCATGAAATTGGTCGTCACCGGAACGTCGGGGGTAAGCGCACGTAACGGCGCCGATTCGGTGCGGAAAAAATCAATTGTCTGATCACAACTGAATCGTTTCCAGTCCACATGCATCCCAACGATCGAGTTATCTATCGCGGTTATCTGGTCCCAGTCGGTGAATGTATGGCTCCAGAAGCGAGACCACCACGACCGGTTCAATTTGTCCAGATCACCGGCATATTTCTTTTTCAGCCAATCCCGAAAAGCATTCATACAGAGATCGCAATAGCAGGGGTTCCCGTTGTATTCGTTCGATACGTGCCATACGAGTAATGCCGGGTGGTCTTTGTACCGTTGCGCGAGTCTGGTGTTGATCTCCACACATTTATCGCGATATACCGGCGAGGTGCGACAATGATTGTGCCTTCCTTTATGCGGTTGACGGATTCCGTCGGGACCGATTCTGCGAATTTCGGGATATGTAAGTGACATCCAGGCCGGTTTTGATCCACTTGGCGTCGCCAGGAGGGCAAAATTGCCGTTTTCGGCCAATTTGTCCATGATCGTATCGAGCCAATCGAAGGTGTACTCTCCTTCGTGGGGCTCCAAAGCACTCCACGCGAAAATTCCAATGCTCATCGAGTTGCAGTGAGCGAGCTTCATCAGCCTCATGTCCTCATCCCAGACCTCGGGAGTATCTATCCATTGATCCGGGTTGTAGTCCGCGCCGTGAAGCATCCGCGGAAAACGAGCATTTATGGGTCCATACGAGGATTGCATGTCCACCAGTCCTTTTCATGTCCGGTCGATTAGCCGCAATTTGCGGGTTTAGGAAAAATACGAAATACCCCCGGGTTTTGGGGATGGTCTTTGGCAGGGACCGCGGAATCCGAAAACGATCCGCAATTCGCAATCCAAATGGATTGGAGGAATAAAAAAGGGCCCATCACAGTCCGGTGTAGATGAGCCCTTAGCATCCGGCAACCGAATTCGGTTGTGGTGCCGTCTTTGAGAGATGACATTGCCGACAAGACAGGGAGCTGATGTGTTGAGAAGTACGATATGCGGTGTCGACCGCATATCATCAACAAATATAAGCGAATTGCTGAACAATGTCAATATCAAGATGCAATACCTGCCCACAAACAGGAAAATACCTCGTTTTTTTGTCACTCCCAGGATACGTTTTCTCCGGGTATGTCGGGAGCATGGAAGGTTGGAAGGTGGGTAATGCCTCGTTTTTATAGAAGGGTCATTCACTGACTTGCTATTCGGCATGAAAGTTGCTAGGTAACATTTTACAGGCGCGGCGCACCCGCGAGAAGGGCGGAAAACAATGCTTTTCAGACCTAGCCCAAGTTTCGCAGCCGAGAAC
>CAYFVL010000014.1:0-37124 GCA_964346405.1 uncultured Fibrobacterota bacterium | reverse complement strand
TATCCCCAGCCCTGAAGGGGCGAGACATACCAGCCCGGGCTGAAGGCCCGGGAAGGACGATGCCACGCCATATCCCCAGCCCTGAAGGGGCGAGACATACCAGCCTGGGCTGAAGGCCCGGGAAGGACGATACCACGCCATCCCCAGCCCTGAAGGGGCGGGACATATTTGTTTTTGAACGACGAATCGCGGCGAATCGATTACGCGCCACGGGCAAACCAATTTATGTTGCGCCCCCTTCGGGGCTGAGGTTGCGGTTTGCCGAAATCTAACCCAGGCCTTCAGCCTGGGCTGGTATGTCAGAGCCCTTCAGGCCCTTTTCGGATTCCGCGCAGACCGTTAAGACAAAGTCAAAACGGCGATCATGTCTTCAATGCTTCTGCTTCGCAGTCTATCTTGCGTAAGTTGCCGGGGTCACCTTTTACTCTGGATATCTCACCGGCCGGCCGCCGCGTTTGATTCTATGTATCGCTTTGGCACGTCGCATCGAGAAAATGCTTGATATGCTCAACGGTCCAGATGTGGCCTTCGCACAGGATATGAGAATCTACTATCAAGGCGGGTGTGATTATCACCTGTTCGGTTTCCATTTCCATGATATCCTTGAGGTCATGAACGATATCGACCGTGCAATCACATTTTCGCTCGCGTATCGCCGCCTCGACATTGTGCAGCAGCATCCTCTGCAGCGGATCCTCGCGGCCAACCACCTGTATTCGTCGCATAGTAGCCTCACTCGTTTGATTTGTCGTTTCCACTGGGCAAGACAAAGAAGCAAACGCCATGCCACGATCGGCTCACGCAGAATGGCGTGAGTCGATTGCGAAACTTGGGCTAGTTGCTTGATTTTCGTGTCTACTCCGTCTCCAGCGCTACAATTTTGTTCTATCGGCACCGGTATCTCTCGGAATGAAAGCCTGTTGTAATGCACTGATTTCAAGCCACATAGGTGCACTGAGAGCTGATTTGAGGGGATGTCGGGGGGAAACCAATTCGTATCAGGTTCCATAAAGAATGCAACAGGGATGCCGGCGGCGGGGAAGTGTTATATTGATAGGTGTATTCTGGAGAATACAGGTGCGAATCGGCAGCTGGATCGAGTGACCCCGGTCGCCCAACCGGGAACAATAATGGGATTGGTGAGTAGCTTGGTGGCACTTGGATGATGCTCGCGGTAGCCGAATACAAGAAGCTCAAGCGGTGAACTCAAGAACATTCCAATAGACTTCGGCTGCGTTTGCCCTTCGGCCGCACATTACAAACGCTTCAAGGGGTAGTTTTTCTTGCTTGCTTTTCTCCGAAATTGCTTACCTAAGTGGTTTCACATGCCGACTCGTGGCTGGTCCACTGTGAAATGTACTGCAGTTCTGTTGATGTTTTTGTTCATTGGAATAGGACATCCCGAGAGCACAGAGCTTGAATTTCCGGTCCTGGATATGTGGGCAAACGGCGGATTGCTGTCCGGTCGGTTATTCATTTTGGGAGACACTATTCCCTCGCTTGGGGGAGACATCTCGTTTCCCGGACTTTTCAGTGACCCTCCCGGTCCGGGATGGGACATGCGGATCGGCTACCGTCCTGCCGGTTCGTCTCGCGCTCGTCCTCTTGGGAGGAGTAACCCTTCAAGAAATTTTTACGGATCTATTGAAGCGACCGGTAACCGAGCTAATGTCGGGCTCCTTCTCAGCGACTTCAGCACGGTCGGATATACCGATCGAACGTCGGAAAGAACCGATCTCACGGGATCCGGAGCCGCCTGGCTGCACACGTCCTGGTCTCACTTCCCCGGGGTCTCCATCCGTGCGGCCGCTGAGCGTTCGTATGACATGATGAGTAGAAACGATACGAATTACAAATCCCATCGTGTCGAAGGTGTAGAAAACAGGGATCAACTACTGAAATTGGATTCCGTCAGGATCTCGAGTGCTGCATGGCGCATATCAATAAGGCCTGAGACTTTGCCGACCGCGGCCGTTATCGGCATAGAGGTGGAACAAACGAGGCGATGCCGGGTCGATACAGATTCCACGTACTATCGATATATGTCCCGTTTTACAGAGACTGACACTGCTTACGATACTACCACGAGTTATCGGTTCAACCTTGAAGAAGAAGATTCGCGCAGCAACGCACTGTCGGGAGATTTCCTTCTCTTCCCGGGTGCTCCCCCTAGTTCAATGATCTCTCTGCGTGCGGAGCACAGCAGTTTCAGTACGAATTCCGTAGAAAAGAAAAGAGAAACATCCTTTTCCGCTCTCTCCAACCGTATGTTTGCACGGGATACGACATACCTTGAGCAGGAATCGGCTGATTGGGAAAAGGGAATACTTGGCTGTGATCTATTTGTCGGTTTTCGACATCCGTTTTCTCCAGTGACAGCGTTTGCCGCTCTGACGGCAGGGGCTTCATTTACTTTCGTTTCATACCTGTCTTCGGATCCGCCACTGCTCGATCAAGTTAAGAGATTTCTTGATGAATACGATGAAAGCCATCGGTACATAGGCATTCCACTGGCTTTGAAATGGTCGCACCGTGGCTTTTTTGCTATGGGTGAGTGGACTCCGTCGTACGAATCGAAACACATACGATTCCGATCGTTTCACAGCCCGGATATGAAAGAGAGAACGCTGGACGAAACAAGGCTTCATCGAAACCTCATCTTACGGAAATACGCATTTACATTGGGCTATCAAACCGGCATGGGTATATCCGTCTGGCTGAAACCAGAGTTCAGCTATTCCCTTTCGGCAATTTCCGGGGAGGTCGTTTTGCAATGGTGACACGAGTGGCATGGATCCGGGGAAATGGAGTGCATTCACGCGAAATTATGGCTGCCGTTTTCGGGGCTATGATGCTTTGTGTGTTTCTACTTCCGGTATCTGCCGAGGTATTTGGAAACAGGGAATACCCCGGTCTTTGGCATGGCCTTATTCCACAGACCATGTTGCCGCTGGTCGAAGCAGGGATTAGTAGTCATTCGATTCGGACGGTATTTCCCGGAATTATTGACACGAGAAGTTCGGATGAACTGGCTATCGCGGCTACGAAGTTGACTTTTGACGGTCTGTCACTTGCCGGGCGATTCTCCAATGACCAGATATCTTTCGGCGGGAAAGTCCTTGATATATCATTTGCCGATACCAGTCGTAATTATGCATATCCGGAAAGAGATGGGACCCGGTCGCACGAAAGCCATAGCCGAGAGAGTAGCGGAGGAATTCGTGGATGGTTCGGCCTCAGGCGGACCAGATTACGGGGTGGGATGTTCTCGGTTTCTTATTACAAAGCGAATTCGGAAGAAAAAGACACTCTGGATTACCTCAAGAGTTCGGAGCCTTCCATAGGCATTTCCCATAGAGATACAAACGCAGTCGATGTCAGACTCGCCGTTTCCTACCGCCTCAGCAGACAGGGATATTTGCTTATGGAAGGACATCGGATTCAGGCGTGGGATGATGAATTCCGTGAACGGATTGTGCAGTCTGAGATGCAACGCAAGGACAGTTCAATTGTAACTTCACAACGTGGCCTATCCCTGGCTTTCCTGCGTTTGCACGACAGACATTCCTTTCTTGGAATTCGCGCGGGAATAGGAAACGCGCGAGGGGAAATGGAGACTACCTATTATAATACGCCTGAACCGGAATACCGGTTTCCACCGGAACCGTTTCCGGAAACGTCACAGGCCTTTCTGGAATCTTTTGGTGCCGTTCGCCGACGGGCCGGGGCATTAGCGGTAACAGTCGGAGCCAGGTTGAGCGGACTGCGCGAGAAGTACGATAATCTGAACAACCAGACTGTACACAGCGCAAAGGGTGAGGTGTCCTTTGTGGTTGAGGCATTTATCGGAAATGTCGTGACAGTTCTAGGTGGTGCTACCATCATGGCGGATCGTAAGCGCACATTCTTGCCGGCCGATTCATTTGCCGATCCCACATATAGTCATAACGGAACCGATTTCGAAGGCACGCCATTCGCATTTTGTCTCAACTTTGATAAGATATCGTTTTCAATTGTACCGGTATTCGACCTGAACGGCATCCGTTCATCCAAAGCTGAATTTCGCGTACGGTTGTGACGTTATCACGGTGTGATGAAGAAAGGAAGAATCAAATCTGATCACAATTATTCGTATACCGACGGCGTACGCGAGTCGGATACTGTCTCGGAAAACGTTGAAGTCTTGCCGGACATAACTCTTAGGAAGCGACGGGCGATTGAGCAAGTCCGTGGAGCTGTTCGGGCAGGGCTGCAATAGGGGTTTTCGAGAAAACTGGTGACCGGCCTATCATGAGAGCTTGCTATTTCGGCGACCTATTCCCGCTCCCCCAAAGTATTTGTTCTGAGAGAATTCCACTGTCGCCGACCTATTCAGACAGGTTCAATGTGCGTTTCTTGTTTCCTGTCAAAGTTATAGAACCCGGACGGGGTGCGTGTGAGCCCGCTTTTCTGCCCAGCAAATCATAATGACCAGGATCCTGAGTATTTCGGCTCGGGCTTATCCATGGCCCCCCGGCTTCACGCACATTGAGCGAATTATCCTGACTACCGATTACGTCCAGAGTATCCCTGTAATAGGCCCGTTCCCCGGTAGAACGCCAGTAGTGAAAGATCATTCGTCCACTCAGGGAATCACCTTCGGAAGCAGAACCACCTGAAAGTGCCTCAATTGAAAATTCATCTATGATGCCCGCCTCACCAATACTATCGGCTGCATGGAGGGACATGACGAATGGACGAAGAGAATTTCTCCTCCTGAAAGGGTTTGACTCGGTCACAACGATTTGTGAGTCAAACCCATTTAGGTGCTCATAGCGGAAGTAAAACGTGACCTGCAGCTCACAATCAACTTGTGGAGCACTCATGTTGTGGATTTCAACAGAATCGACCACAAGCGTATCGGCACGTACCACCATTATCAGAGAATCCGAACTCCCCTCACGCACAACTGTGGGCCCGAAGGAGGTGAAGGCAAAGAGAACGTAATCCGGGTTAACATAAGCATGTCCGGATAAAGCCATAGCCAGGCACAGGACAGCCGGAAGCATCGCAGTTTTTCTCATGGAGTTTCCTTAGAAAGGATGGTACTGCTCTGCATTGAACAGTACCCTCAGTATCTCAATACTGGAAAGCCGATGTTTCTTCATGGTTTCACTCGTGATTTATGGGTTACAGAAAAAAACTGTAGAGTGACCGGAATTAATAGATTGCTGAACAGTTGAGCTCAATCCGTCCATTGTGCTGAATATAACGCGGTACGGGCGTGATGAGCTCTGTTTGAGGGATAATACCGCTCACCGCCCGTGAGCGTATTACTGTCGGCGTTAAGTCCGAGTTCGGTAGCCATCCCGAGAAAAACCATGTTCAACTCAGGTTTCGCTACTGAGAGTGAGCAATTTTTCGAATAGCATCTGTGGGTCCGTGCCGCAGCTCAAGGGCGTATCCGACGCAAAGAGCTTTTATGATAAGCGAAAGTATCTCGAACTGGATTTTCGGAGCACCTCTCTGGAAAACAACTCGCATTTGGACTATTACAGAATGGCGAAAAGCCTGAAAACCGGAGCCCGTAAGCCGGTTGCGAATCTGGATGGGAAACGGTTCAGGGTTCTCGTTAACGAACCGCCGGTTATGGAATTGGACCAAAGCACGGTTTTCTTTTTTCGGCAGAAAAGTAATCTTGTGACAGGTACTTACGAGGGGAACGGAATACAAAAGGGTGATTTGGCAGGTTTTCTCGAGGGGGGCGCATTCACGTATTACTATGAACATATCAACTCCGACCGTGAACGCGAGTCGGGTACCGCATCCGGGAATGTTGAGACCTTGGCGAATGGAACGGTCAGGATGGCCAATATTACACGCTGGAAAATCGGGAACAAACAATCCAGTTACATACTGGTAGAAGTATAGGCACCGTTATGGTTTGATAACCCTGAAATGAATTACACCGTCAGAGGAAATTCACGGATTTCCTCCCCGCTTGATTCAAAAAGGAAAAAACATGAAAACAGGAACAATGCGTGCCGTAAAATGCACCGGATACGGACCCCGTTTCCGTCCAACGACATGAGTTTTACTCATCTGATTGCGTATAGAGATAAACGCGACCACCCACGATTGTGGAGCCCGGTCACGAGCAGTCTCGACGCAGCATTGCCCTTATTACCGGGCCTCCGCGCTCGGCGTCAACAAATAGAAGGATGTTTGATACATGAACCGCCATTTCGAAAACACCTTACCCATCGGTTATTATCGTTTCAGGTTGGAAGATTGGCGACGTTTCTCAGGGAAGAAAAAAAAGTGACAAAACTCCATGACATGTACATGATATTGCACACCGAAATCGGATATCGGTCCGGGGCAATCCAAATCGACAAGCCGTGGATTCAGTATCGTAGGAATCTCTTTTCTCAGTACGGATTCATGGTCACGATTGGGTTGATGGTCCTGCTTGCGTAATAGCGCTGATGATTGCGGATCATGTTCCACGAGGACTCACCTATGCACTGTGGTACTTTGTTTCAGTTTCGGCAGGGTTGAAAAGAACTCAAGGCAAACGAAATCGCACTGGATCGTGCAGAACTGAAATACTGGAACGTATAGGAAGGCCGATGGGAACGCATTTGGGATAAACCAACGGAAAAGAACACCAAAGGCACCAGAATATATTGACCGAATATAACACGCGGGCGTCCCGAACGCCCGACAGAGGAAATTCACGGATTTACTCCCCAATAAAAATCACCAGAGATCACAACCCTCCAAACAAATCCGTCTGCCCCGAAACTATAGAATCAAAATCCAGATTTACCCAGTCAAGAATAGCGTCGGCAACCGGACGAAGCTGGGCCTCGATGTAGTGGTCGTAGTCCAGAAGGGCGCGAACCGCTGAGCGGGGTTGAGGGCCTTCGACGGTGATGAAGTAAGAGATATGCGAACCGGGATTCTTCAGAAGGCGGGCGGCCTGTACGTGCGGGGGGGCGTGGTCGGTGTACTCGTCGACGGATTTTCGCAGCCCCTTGCGGTATACCAGTTGTTCGTCATAGCGGCCGGCCTTTACATCCTGAACAAGTTTCACTATGTACTCTTCTACCGGCCGTTTCTCGAACACTCTTAGATACAGCTCTTTCTGGAATCTCTTCGCCAGTTCCGTCCAGTCCGAACGCACCGACTCAAGCCCTTTGAACGTAAGCTCCAGGCCGTGGTCGGTTTTGATCGCGCCGCAGTACCGTTTCTTGCTTCCCTGCGAACTACCCCTTATCGTCGGCATGAAAAAATAGTGAAAACGGCTTTCAAACTCCAGTTCGAGCATGGATTCGGCGTCGAAATTCTCTTTGAGATGCCTGGAAAGCCATGTGTTGCACTCCTCGACGATGCGCCCGCCGATTGTATCGGCATCGTTGTGGTGGTCCGGACCGAGTAGAATGAACAGGGAATCGGTGTCACCGTAGATTACCGGGAACCCGGTTGTCTGCTCTATGTGTGCGCAGGTCGTTTTCAGAATGTATTGGCCGGTGCCGGTAATTGTATGCGCAAGTTCGGGGGAGAAAAACCGGCATCCGGGCGAACCCAGTACGCCGTAAAAGGAGTTCATAAGAATTTTTGTGGCTTGAGACAGAGAAGAGTTGCCGGTTTTCTTAGCTTCGGCACGGGCGGCCATAAGGCGTCTGATCATGGTCGGGAGGATCGGTTTTTCCCGCTGAAAGGGCGGGCCGACCGGACCATGAATAGCCGACCCTTTTTCGGCTTCGACGGCTCCCAGCGGATCGATACAGAAGGTCATTATTATTGTCGGATACAGGCTCTTGAAATCGAGTAGAAGCACGTTTTCATAGATCCCGGGTTTGGATTCCATGACATAGCCGCCCGGGAGTGCCGCTTCGCTGCGGGGGACGTCCAGGACATCCCGGGCGATAAAGCCTCTGCGGTGCATGCGGGGGAGATACAGGTAGTCGAATGCGGCTACACTGCCGCCGGAGCGGTCGAGCAGATGTCCCGATTGACGCGTGCGGGCTATTGCGTTGGGAAGCGTTTCGGTCTGCTCCATTATCCGAAGTGTCAGTGTGGCGTCTTTGAGGTTATACTCGGCAAGTTGCGGTTTGTCTTCGGCGAACAGTCGATCGATCTCGGCAATCTTTTCGGCGCCCGAAGCCTTAATCAGTTTGTGTTCTCCCAAAATCCTTGAGGCAACGAAATCAAGCGAATACCGTTCAAATGTGCGGTGAAAACTTCGCAGCATTGACGGCATATCGAATACGGCGCGTCCCGGAATCCGGGCCGTTGCCCCGCGAGATGCATTGCTCGGTGGAAGAATCCGGGAATCGGTGCCGCCTCGTCCGAGCGTGAACCGAATTCTGTGGTAGTCGCAGCGCTGTTGAAGAACGACAAGGTCGAAATCGATAACATTCCATCCTGCCAGGATGTCCGGATCGGTCTTGACAAGATAGTCCATGAACCGATGGAGAAGCGTCTTCTCATCGGGAAGGTACTCGATGGTTTCGGTCGAATTGCCTTCGCCGATTATGAATACCCGATTTTCCGTACCGGCGGATGCGACACTGTATAATTCATTGGTGGCCGCGCATGTTTCGATGTCGAACGAGAGGGCACTGAGTGACGGTACATAATCCTCACCGCGAACGCGTGGATTTCTGAACACAAGAATGCCGTTTCGTTCCACCGGTTTGCCTTCGATACTCATCCCGCCGTATATCATACGTTCCATAAGATAGCGATCGACCGGATGGATATCGGACTCATAGGTTCGATACCCGGATTCCCGCAGGCGCCGGGCACAGGTCAGAAGATCGTTTTGACTTCTGAAATACAGGCAGTCAACCGGTTCGCGGTCAATGGATTTCAGCGGCAGCGGTTTACGTTCTATCGCAAGTCCGGTTTGTGTTTCGGGAACGGAGGGGGGGATAAAGAATACTGGACGAAAATTGTCGATGCGTATGAGCACCGGAGCGCCCTCGGCTCCTTTTGCGTACAGCTCGATTTCGAGTCGCCCGCCGCGATCGCGGTAGCCGTGAGTGAGAAGAAATGCTTTGGTTGTCGTACTCATATCTTGCTATTGCCTGATGGTCGTGCCGGATTGACATTGCCGATATTGATCCACAGATCTTTCGCAATCAGATTATATGTTTCTTCCGGGGTAGTCGTTTCGCTGATCCGGACGGTGGCTATTGGTATTCCGCGGTCTTGATACCACGGCAGCACCGGTTCGGTATCCTGAAGATACGATTGGAGCTTCAGGCGGATTGTCTCCGGATCGTTGTCGTTTCGATCCGAGCGGTTTTCGTGCCCTTTTCCGGCGCGTGCCGACTCGTACCGCCGTATTGCGGTCGCCATATCACAATCCAATTGGATGATCATTCCGACCTCAAATCCCTCGGTCGCAAGGCTCTGGGCCTGCCCGAGCCGACGGGGGATGCCGTTGAGTAGCAGGATGTCCGAATTCTCCTGAAATTTACGCTGATCCATATACCCTTTCATTATGCGGGCGGCGGTGGGGAAATGAGCGTCGTCGAAAAGGGTGCCGTCGAGTACTGACTGGACGTATCGATGTTCGTCGGCGGTTAACCGAAACATTTCGGGCGAAACCGCGGCCCTCCGCAAGCATTCACCGAAATCCAGGTGCACCACCCGTGGGCCGTGGTGTCCCGATTCCGACTCGATGATTCGGCCGACGGGAGATTTTCCGGAGTTTGAGGTGCCGATTATCGTTATGCAGGGAGTTTTCATGGTTCGCCGATTCGGGTTGGAGTTATTGCCGCGGCCGGCAGGGAAGCCCTGCAAGAACCCGGAACAATGAAATATACAAAGTCGTTGGGATTAGGGGAAATCTGCGCATTACTCTGGTGTCGGTCGGTTCGGGGAAATTCCACGGTGCTCCGGTCCAGCCCGAAAGCGCTTCCTGAATATCCAGGGAATTTTGGAATCGAAAGGGACCGTTATTCGCATAACATGCTATTAAAAAACAAAATATGAAAACGAACATGCTTCCAATTGGAGGCAGCACTTTGTGGTTTAAGTTGTTGACGGTAACTCGAAGGTAGTGTATATTATTTGTTCGAACGTAGAATCCTGTTCAGCCGGACAGGGCTGTGTATGCACACTTACCAGGGAGGCGGTAATGAATAGTCTACGTGGAATTCTCGTCGCGGCGGGAACATGCATGCTTATCTACTGTAGTGGTTCGGACACGAATCCCGCGGTTTCCAGGGCTGACAAGAACGCAGGGGATGCGCTTTTCGCGGTGGCGAAATCTTCGGCTCCACGCGAAAGCGGCGCAACCGATCAGTCCATAATCGACGAGCAGGCTCAAAGCATCAACTCTTTCGCCGTTTCGATGTATCGGCAGATCGGTATGGGTTCCGATAATTTCTTCTTTTCACCATTCAGCATTGTATCGGCACTTGGAATGACCCAGGCCGGAGCCCGCAATGAAACGGAACGTCAGATTCGCGAGGCGTTGGAAATTACGCTTGAAGGCGACGATTTTCATGCCGCCATGAACGGCCTCGATTTGAGCCTGATGGGGCATGCATCGTCGGCCGAGGGAGTTACACTCAGAGTAGTGAACAGCGCGTGGACCCAGACCGGGTATCCGTTTCGGGCCGCCTACCTCGACCTTCTGGCCCGCCAATACGGTGCCGGAATCAATCTGCTCGACTTCATTGCGGAGCCGGAGCCGAGTAGAATTGTTATCAACGACTGGGTGAGTGATCAGACGAACGAAAAAATTCAGGATCTCCTGCCGAAGGGAACGATAACGGCCGACACTCGGCTGGTCTTAACCAATGCGGTGTATTTTCTCGCCGACTGGTTATATACCTTTGATAAGAACAAGACCGAGGATGCGGAATTCACCCGGGTGGATCAAACCACGGTGTCGGCGCCTCTCATGACACTGGGAAAAGAGGATGAAAAGGTCATGCTTCTTTACAACTGGCATGAAGATCTCCAGGTTCGGATTTTGCAGCTACCCTACAAAGGGGATCGCCTTGCCATGACGCTTTTCCTTCCCGAACCGGGGACCTTCGCCTCTTTTGAGGAATCCCTCAGTCCCGAGGTCGTTCAAACGCTTGTGACCGGTTTGGATACTACCGAATTGCCGCCCGTGCGAATCCCGAAGTTCACTTACAAATCGCCCTCGTTTTCTCTTGTGGAGGCATTCAAGAAACTGGGTATGGTCGATGCGTTTACTCCCGAGGCGGATTTTTCCGGAATCAACGGCACCAAATCGTTGTATATTAGCGATATAGTCCATAAATCCTTTGTCGCGGTCGATGAGCAGGGAACCGAAGCCGCGGCAGCTACCGCGGTTGCTTTTGAGGACAGGAGCGCGCCGGCCCATTACTCGCGTTTCGTTGCCGATCGGCCTTTTGTTTATTGTATACGCGATATCTCGACAGGGGTGATCCTGTTCATGGGCAAAGTAACGGATCCGACCAGAGAAGAATAGGCACATTCGGGGGATCTCATGAGATTATTCTCGGACCCCGGCCGCATCCGGCGGCCGGGGTCGGTTCTGTTGGGGATATGTTTTGCGATGGTGAGTGCGGTTGCCGAGCCGATTGTCACCAGTTCGGTTACCGCGAATCAGGATGCGCTCCAATGCGCCATTTCCGGTACGAATCTGCCCGCAATCGGTTCGATTCGTGTAACCATCTCCTATCAACCCGCCAAAGTGGTTGTCAACGATGCACTGGTGTCTTCATTGGTGCCCCGAACCGCGATCGGCGCGATTCTCGATACCGTCGCGAGTACTATCGAGATCTCTATCGTGGCTGCCGGAAGTATCGGTATTCCCGACAATGCCGCGTTTGCTGTTATGCAGATTCCATTTGTTGAGGAAACCGGCGATATTCATGCAATTGCCGTCCGGGAGGTTACCCTGGTGGATGAAAACGGCCAATCGCATCAAGTTGATCTGCGCACGGGACTTGGACAGCCCTTCATATACCGCCCAGGCAAAGGTACAAACGGTGCAATGCCTTTAGATGAATTCTCGAAAACCTGGAATTTACAAGGAAGAGTAATCTCAGGTGCTGGTGACCGAACCCGATATGCCCCCACCATCCGTGTTGGTCGGTACTTCTCTCGTAAGAAGGTGCTACTACCCGAACTGAGTGGTTCCGAGGAATAGAACGACGAGGTTGGGGATGACCTATTCCGAAACAGGCGACGAATGAGAAGTGTCTATACGTACAGCGACTATCGAGCATTTATCCGGGATTCTCTCGAAGAAAAACGAGAGAAGAACGGTGGGTTTTCGCTCAGGGCCGCTGCTCGGAAGCTGGGGATCGGTTCCGGAACGCTGTCTCGTATCCTGAACGGAACCCGAAATCCGGGACCAGCTCTACTTCCTCGGTTTATTGAATTTCTGGGCCTTCGTCGACGTGAGGCCGACTATTTCAGACTTCTCTTACGGTTTGAGCGTGCCGCAAACGACTCCGAAAAGCGGGAGCTCTACCGGGAGATCCTGGATATGCGGGGGACAATGGAGCACGTGGTACCACCGCAACGATACCGATTATTCGAAAAGTGGTACTTCGCGGCCCTGCATCAACTCATTCGAATACACCCAAGTCTCGACAATCCCGCTCGCCTCGGAGATCTGCTCGATCCGCCTCTGAGCGCATTCAAGACCCGGAAAGCACTGAGGATCCTGGAGGAAAGCGGATTTATTCGCAAAGAAGAGAAGGGATATTGCAGTCTGGAACCCTTTTTGACTACCGGTGAAAAATGGCAAAGCACCGCCATTGAAAACTTCCAGATAGAAATGGCGGAGCTGGGGCGGACCGCGGTTGAAAGGGTGGAGCGATCGCGGCGCGACATCTCAACCTTGACGCTCAGTCTTTCGCCGGAAGCGTTTGCCGAGATCAGAAGCATTATCCGTCGGACCCGCAGGGAAATTCTCGCTGTGGAGGAGGCCGACAAGAACCAGACTGCCGTTTACCAAATGAATATGCACCTGTTTCCTCTTTCGCTTGAATGCGAAGAAGGTGGCTCCAATGAGAATCCGAGTTGACGGTATTTTCCTTATGCTGTCTGTTTTGCTGGTGACCGCGGTATGTTTTCACTGCGGCACCGATTCGGTATCGGGGATCGAAACGACCAACGGCGACGGTTCTATTACCGCCGACGCTTCTACAATCGAGGGGACCGCTCCGGCGTTCACGAGCGTAACGCTGGTACAGGAGGAATACCTTCCCGTACTCGAACAAGGAAACGCTCTGATAACCGTGACCGATGCCGACGGTTCGTTCCGGTTTGTCGGACTCGAGGCCGGTACCTACTCGGTGACGGTGCTTCACGACACCCTCGGTGCTCACCTGAAAGGTGTTCGAGTCGGACCCGATGTACGGCGTACAACGCGCGAATTTGTGCTTGGAAAAACCGGAACGGTTTCGGGGCGTATCGAGTCGGTAAGCGACACGTTGGCGATGATTTTAGTATACCTGGCGGCAACCGCAGTCTACGATGTCGTGATGCCGACGGATTCGTTCGAACTGGGGCCTGTACCGGCGGGAGAATATGCATTTCGCGCAGCTCGCCTTCATACGGGAGAAACGCAGCCGCAGCTACTCACCGACACAAATGGGCGTGACATTCAGGTTCCCCCCGGCGCAAGCCTTGACCTCGGTGTCGTCCGGATGGACTGAGCCTGCTATTCTCCATTGAGTACCGCGTTTTGAAAAATGTATACCTGGCGCGGGAACTGCAAAGTTGCTCCTCCCCGGGTGGTCCGCGTACAATAGAACCACGCATTTCCCCACACAAGTCGTTCCCGAACTATTTTGCAGTAATCTCCATTCCCATTTTCCCCTCGAGGGTGGTCTCAATGAGAAAGTTTCTGTATCTGGTTCTTCCTCTGTTTCTATTCCAGTCCTGTGACAAACAAACCGGCGACAAGCCCTCGAAGACACCGGAATCGGTTTCCGAGGCCCAAGGGCAGGTATTGAATCTGGAGAAGGCGATTGTGGGAACGCCGGGCGACATTGTGTCGGTAGAAGATCCCATTGATCTGACTTTCAACAAAGAAGTTGTTCCTCCGCATATGTCCGGGAAAGTGCTGGACAAATCTCCGTTTCAGTTTGATCCCCCCGTGAAGGGGAGCGCCAAATGGCTGAATCGAGTCACGGTTCGATACACTCCCGGCGAACGTCTTGAACCCGGCAGGAAATACAACGTGGAATTCAAGGGGAAGGTGGCATTCGGGACCGGCAAAAATGTGAATGATTACTCTTTTTCATTCAAGACGGCGGAGCAGGAAGTAGTCGGGTTCACGGGAGAATTCACTCCGGCCGAATCGGGAAAGAATATGGTTCGATTTACCGGTACGGTATCTTTCGCCCAACCGGTGAGTATCGCCGACATCCAAAAGGATCTTCGGTGCGTGAGTGGAAAGGAAAGACTCAAGGTGGATGTATCGGTTTCCGGGAAGGACAGTCGAGTCCTCAATGTCTCTCTTCCTCCGATGAAACGTGAAACAAATGGACGAACGCTGTCCTTCCTCCTTCCTTCTCAATACACGGTAGACGGAGAGCAGTGGAAACGGGACATTCTGCTACCCGCGGCAAACCGGTTCAAGGTTCTGGCTCACATGGAGTTGAGCGATTCGCGATCCGACCAGACCGTTTACGGTTTTCGCTTCAGCGACCCTGTTCAGGAAGGGATGGATCTGTCGGGGTTCGTTTCGATAGAGCCGGATATGGATTTCAAGGTGACCGTGGACGGAAAATACCTCAGGATTCGGTCGAATTTTGAGTATGGACGAAAGTATACCGTGAAGCTGACAAAAGGCCTTCCCAGCGCTCTGGGCACCGAACTTCCCGACGACTACAATGCGACCTTTTCGTTCTCAAATGTGAAACCGGTGATCGAGTGGCTCTCCGACGGAATCTATCTTCCTTCGGACAACCGGTACAAACTTCAGTTCAAGTCGATCAACGTACAGAATGTATCGGTCATGGTGACGCGCATATACGAGAACAATATGGGTTTTTTCGTGCAAAAGAATGTTCTGCATGATGCCGGTGCGCGGCAGTCCGGCAACAGTCCGTACTACCACGAGTATGGTGGTCGATCACCTCATTCGTATACGGATCTCGATCGTGTCGGAAAGCAGATCCATTCCCAGAATATTCGCCTTACCACCGAAAAAAACAAATGGATCAAGACCGAACTGGATCTGTCCAAAGCTTTCGCGGGAGAAAAGAATGCCGCATTTGTGGTGGTATTGAGATTCGGAGAAAACGACCTGTGTGGGCGATGCGTTGACGATCGGAACGATTTCCAGGACGGCGACCTGTTCTATGACGAATCCGATTACTACAAGAGCCCCTGTCGTTCCGGTTATTACTACCGAAACGGAACTCTATCGAAGCTTCTGGTCGCATCGGATATTGCGCTTACTCTGAAGGAAGCACGTGACGGCATCCATGTTTATGCCGTCGATGCCCTGACCGCCGAACCGGCTTCGGGGCTTGGACTCGTGGAATACTCCTATCTGAATCAGGAGATTCAACGCAAAACAACCGATTCCCGGGGACATGCACTGTTTGCCCGGTCCGGCGATGGGAGCGCGAGGGGGAAAGGATGGTACATTCGGGGTGAGACCGGTAACGGGTTGGCCATGATCCGACTTGACCATCCGTCGTGGGAGCTGAGTTCCTACGACATATCCGGAGTGGACGACGGACAGTCGGGCATGGATGTGTTCATGTATACCGACCGCGGTGTTCATCGGCCGGGTGATACCGTTCATCTGTCGGCGCTTGTTCGCTCCGACCGAAAGGTGCCACCGTCGGATCAGCCCGTCTCACTGAAAGTGACCAATCCGCTGAATCAGACCGTTGTCGAAACCCGTCAAAAATGCGGTCCTAACGGTCACGTGTATTTTGCCGTACCAACCGACATACAGGATCCTACGGGAAACT
This sequence comes from uncultured Fibrobacterota bacterium, assembly GCA_964346405.1. Classification (GTDB taxonomy): domain Bacteria; phylum Fibrobacterota; class Chitinivibrionia; order Chitinivibrionales; family CAYFVL01; genus CAYFVL01. The sequence goes on along the minus strand of CAYFVL010000014.1, from coordinate 21,177 downwards.
ATACGGCGCAACTGAGAGTGGCCGGGAAATCCTTTACTAAATCGCTGAAAATCGAGACGGTCAAGCCGAATCGGCTGAAAATCAACATCGATGTGCCCGATACGGTGGTTTCCGCGGGTGGAAAAATACGTGGGGAGCTGACATCCCGATATCTCTTCGGCACGCCCGCCGCAGGACTACGGGCGGTTCTAAAAGCACAGTATTCGGAAAAACCGCTTTCTATGCCGGCCTTTGGTGATTTCACCTTCGGACATCCCCTGCGAACGTATCGCACGAGAAACAAAGAGATCTTTGATCGTACACTCGATGAAGAAGGCAAAACATCGGTTTCATTTTCCGTCGAAGACGTCACGAACACCCCGGAACTGCTTCGGGTGTCCCTTGAATCCACAGTGTATGAAAAAGGCGGAGGGTTCACGAAGCAGACGAAGAGTCTGACAGTAACGCCGTACAGGGTATTTGTAGGAATGAAAAACGTGTTCCGCGGCCGGGCGCGAACAGGGGAGAATTTTAAACTGCCGATTATTCTGACCAACATCGATGGAGAGCCCATTGTCGGAAGAGAACTGAAAATTCGATGGTATGTAAGCAGACGGCACTACTGGTGGCATTACGACAACCGTGACCGCAAGGATTTTCGCAAAAAGTCAACCACGTACAAGATTGGGGAATACACGGTCTTCTCCGAGGATAAACCGGTCGTAAAGGAACTGGAAATCGATGACTACGGGCAACACATGATCGAAGTGGTCGACGAGCAGGGTGGGCATAGCGCCGGTCTGTTTTTCTTTGCTTCATCATGGGGGCAGCAGGCCCCGGAAGCCGAAGAAGAAATTCCGCTTCTGGAGATTGCATCGGACAAAAACATCTACTACACCGGAGACAATGCTACCCTTTCCTGCGAAACCCCAAAAGATGGTATGGCTATATTCACGGTTGAGCAGGGATACCGGATTATTCATCAGGAGGTTAAACGAGTCTCACCGGGCCGAACGGAATTTACATTTCCGATAACCAATGTGCACGTGCCAAACTGTTATGCGTCGATCAGTCTGATTCAGCCTTCTAACCGAAGCGATAACGACCTGCCGCTTCGGATATACGGACTCAAACCATTACAGGTGGAAGACCCGTCGACACGACTGGGCATAGCAATGAGTGCTCCCGAAGAACTCAAACCTAACGAGCGCTTCGATGTTCGCATTAGTTCCAGGGATGACAGAGAAGCGACCTATACCCTTGCGGTAGTGGACGAGGGCTTGCTGGATCTGACCGGATTCGAAACCCCCGACGCCTGGGAACACTACTTCCAGAAACGGCGCCTGGGCGTTATGACCAGAGACAATTTCGATGAGATTCTTGGAACGATACTGGCGGAAATGGACAACCGTGTATCGATCGGTGGTGGAATCGAGAGCGAACGGAAAAAGCGGGCCGGGGAGTCTCGTGTGCAGCGATTCAAACCGGTTGTGATGTTCGCCGGGCCGGTTACGGTCAAGCCCGGCAAGACCGCGACGACTTCGTTTGTTATGCCCAATTACGTCGGGTCGGTGCGTATCATGGTGGTTGCCGCCGCCGAAAACAGCTATGCATCTCTGGACAAAACGGTTCCAGTTAAACAACCACTCATGATTTTACCCACCGTACCCCGTGTCGCTCGTCCCGGGGACATTTTTCAGGCCCCGGTTTCGGTCTTCGCGATGTCGGAGAAAGTGAAATCCGCGTCGCTGAAGATATCGGTCTCGGACAATCTCGAGATTCGGGGGGAGAATACAAAAGCGGTTGATTTTGAGAAGCCGGGCGAGAAAGATGTTTCGTTCCGGGTGGCAGTCAAGGATCGCATCGGTAAGGGAACAATCATTGTGCGGGCGAAGTCGGACGTCTTTTCCATGGCGGACACCACCAGCCTTCCGCTCACGTCCGCGAATCCATACTACATCAAGGCGACGGATACGACGGTTACGAAAGCGGCGACAGTGACATTTGTACCGGAACGCCTGGGTATCGATGGAACAAACAGTGCCCGGGTCGCCGTTTCGCGGTTTCCCGACATTCAACTCGATAAACGACTGAAAGATCTTGTTCGATATCCGTACGGCTGCATCGAGCAGACAACTTCGAGTGCATTCCCCCAGCTCTATATCCACAAGGTCGTGGATTTGGAAGGATACCAGCAACAGCGGATGACCGACAACGTAAACGCCGCGATTGACCGACTGCGGCGATTCAAATTGTCGAATGGATTCTCGTATTGGCCTCGCACGAGGTACTCATCGTCCGAGTACAGCGACTGGGGGACAAGCTATGCGGGACACTTTCTCATAGAAGCACGAAAAGTCGGATACCACGTGCCCGACGGCCTGTATACGCATTGGCTTCGGTATGCAAATAGCCGTGCTAAAACCGTGAATGAAAAGAACCATCGGTATCAGACATATCGATTGTTTCTGCTGGCGCTCGCCGACCGGCCGCATATGGGGGCGATGAATCTTGTGCGCGAAAATCATCTGAATGCACTCGATCCCCTTTCAAAGAAGCTGCTGGCCGCATCGTATTACCTCGCTGGAAAGAAGACGGCCGCATCAGAGGTCGATTCGCACGTGCGCACTGAAATCACCTCCTACCGCGAGACCGGCGGTACCTACGGATCCACCCTGCGGGATCGATGTATGCTGGCGTATCTGGAAGACATAATGGGAAACACAAGAGCGGCGGTACGCCTCATGCGATCCATAGCTCGTGATTTTCACCCCCGGGGATGGTACTCGACTCAGGAAACGGCGTTTGCACTACTGGCAATATGTGCCATATTCACCGACTCCGACGTGGTCGGCGGGTCGCGGATAGCGGTTATTGAACGACCGGGAAAACCGGATTCCACACTCGAAATAACAGGATACCAGGTTTCCGTCGATCTGTCCGACTTTTTCGATAAGAGAGTCTCACTTCGCACCGACAAGAGCGAACCGCTGTTTGTCACACTGTTTGAAGAAGGCATTCCTCTGGGCGATATTGTCGAGACAGAGCATGAGGGACTTGAGTTGACCCGCAATTTCTATGACGATTCGGGAATTCCGATCACGATTGATCAAATGCGACAGGGGAACCCGTTTTGGGTGCGGTATCGTATACAGAGTATCACCGGTGAGTCTCTGAGTGAGCTCGCTCTTTCGAGTCTGTTTCCCGCGGGATGGGAAATTTTCAATCCGAGAATGGAGGATATCGAGCCTCCCGAATGGGTGCGGGAATACGGTCCTTCTCAGGGGAAATACATGGATGTACGTGACGACCGGGTGAACTGGTTTTTCGATCTCGGTGGCCGGGGTAAAGTCAATTTCCTGATACGATGCAATCCTACTTTCGCGGGCGCCTATCGTCTTCCGCCAATCTCGGTTGAAGCCATGTACTCTCCGGAGTATTACGCACGGATCGAATCGGATACGGTGACGGTTGAGTAGAACTTTGGTCGGGTTAACACTAACCCAGGTTTCGCAAGGGACTCACGGCATTCTGCGTAAGCTGTTGCACGATCTCGAATGCGAAACCTGGGCCAACTATCAGTAACAGATGAACAGAACCGCCGTACGCATTCTTGTTATCGCAATGGGGTTTGTGGCGGTCTGGGTTCTGTGGCCGCTGCATTCGGTTTTCCCGGATGACTACTCGCGGGTGGTATATGACCGAAACGGCGAGATTCTCCGGGTGACGTGTTCGGAAGATGAACAGATCCGCATTCGTCTCGGGCCGGATTCCCTGCCGCATAAGTATGTGACCGCGGTAATCGCCGTAGAAGACAAACGTTTTTATCGGCATCCTGGAGTGGACCCCTTCGCCATAGGCAATGCCGTGGTCACCAACCTGAAACAGAGAACACTGGTGCGCGGCGGGAGCACTATTCCCATGCAGGTCGTGCGGTTATCCCATCCGCGTCCCCGCACCATTTTAAGCAAGATCGTCGAAGCGTTTTGTGCGATACGGTTGTCGATTCATCGGTCGAAAAGAGACATTTTGAGGCTGTATGCCGGTCATGTGCCGATGGGCGGCAATATTGTAGGAATCGAGTCGGCGTCACGGTATTACTTTGGAAAGCCCGTCGAAGAAATCACCTGGGCCGAAGCCGCTCTCTTTGTTGTGTTGCCGAATAACCCCGGCATGATGAACATCGAACGACGTCGGCCGCTTCTGATGCGAAAGCGAAACCGGGCACTTACAAAGCTTCGTGATCGCGGGCTCATCGATTCTCTGACCTGGTCTCTTGCCTGTGAGGAGCCCTTACCTGGTGCGCGAAACAGATTGCCTTTTGATGCACCCCATTTTACCCAAATGGTAATGGGCGCAACGGAATCGTCCGCCGTACACAGCTCGCTCGATGCACGTTTACAGAAAGCAATCCAGTCGGTGACGGATCGCTATGCTCGCGACTATGCCCGGTATGGAATCTATAATGTTGCCGTCCTTGTACTTGAAACCGGGACAGGGTGTATTCGGGGATACGTGGGCTCGCATGACTACGGGGACACGGTTCATTGCGGGCGAGTCGATGGAGTGCGGGCGGTCCGCTCCACCGGAAGTCTGTTGAAACCCCTGCTTGCGGCCAAAGCACTGGACCGCGGCCCCTGGACCATGCGGACGCAACTTCAGGATATCCCGACATTTTACGGCGCCTTTGCCCCGCGGAACGCATCGGAGGATTTCTCTGGAATCACCACGGTCGAAGAAATGCTTGTCAGATCACTGAATGTGCCGGCGGTCCGGTTGTTGTATGCATACGGTCAACCACGGTTCTATGAAGACTTGCTGGGCATGGGATTTACCGGCCTGTTCCGAAGTGCCTCCGGATACGGACTTTCATTGATTCTGGGGGGAGCCGAGGCATCGTTGTGGGAGCTTACTCGCGTGTATACCGCTTTGGGCAACGCGGGGGTTGCGCGAAAGATTCGATATCTCGAGCAGGAGCCGGTTGTCGGTTCGAAAAGAGACGGCGAGCATCCCCATCTGGGTGATACCGCCAAGGTATGCAGTCCGGGGGCGGCCTGGCTGATATGTCGGGCTCTCGGCAAGCTCTCGCGTCCTGGATCGGAACATTACTGGGGGCTTTTTACCGATCAGATTCCAGTGTCCTGGAAAACGGGTACCAGTTATGGGCAGAAGGACGCCTGGGCTATAGGGGTAAACCCCCAGTGGACGATTGGCGCGTGGGTCGGTAACTTCACGGGAGAGGGCAACACCAGACTGAGCGGCGCGGCTTGTGCCGGACCGATACTGTTCGAGCTATTTCGTCAACTGAGCGATCCGACGGCTCCTCTGGAGTTCGAAATGCCCGAGTATGATCTGAAACGGGTAAGGGTGTGCAAGGTAAGCGGACTCCTGTCTTCTTCGGCGTGTCCGGATACCTGTGGCATCTACCGTCCGGAGTGCGCCTGGAAAACCGAAAAGTGTACGCGGCATCGAAATGTGTGGATTGATTCTATAGCCGGATATGAAGTGTGTTCCCGGTGCTGGAATGAAGAAACCCGTACGAATGAAACGTGCGTAATCTATCCGCCGCCGGTCACCGAGATTCTCCGTCGCAAAGGCAAATCGGTTCGCGGGATTCCACCACACAATCCGAGCTGCACGGCGGTTCGTTCCCGTAGGTCGTCTATCACGATCGAATATCCGGTGGAAGGCATTACCATTTTTGCCCCGCGTGATTTTTCAGGTACTACTCAGAAAATTGTCGCAAAGGCCGCCTGCAGCGGATTGGGTCCGCTCTACTGGTATCTTGACGGGGAATATATAACCGAAACCAGGGAGGACCATTCGACGGCTCTGCGGTGTGCGGCGGGGCGGCATGTGCTGACCGTTGTTGATACGGAGGGCGGGGAGGAGCAGGTTGGGTTTCGGGTGAGCACGATGTCGATCGAGCAATAGCCGGAAAGTATTCGCCCCGGTGCCGAAAGGCTCAGGCACATGCGAAACGCAATCGGTAGTCCTGTTATCCGGAATTCCGGCAATAACAATTGCTTACGGCCGCATTCAGTGCGTTTCGACATGGCTTTGGGCGCTTCAGTATATGAGCGGACTGTCCCCACATCGCATAATCTGCAATGCATATGCTCGATTCGGCAATGTTTCGTTCTCCCTGGGTGCATAGCTTATCGACATAAGCATTGATATCGGCCAATTGCTCAAAGGAGGTGCGAAGTGAGGAACATTACAGTTTTGTTGGCGATGCTCATTTTTGTGAATACATCCTATTCGCAAGTTTATCTGAATCAGATGGGGTTCAATGTCGGAAGACCTAAGCGGTTCACCGCACCCACGGCGGCTTCGGGCTCATCTTTCGAGGTTATGGAACTGCTTCCGGTTCAGTCCCGCGTTCTGGACAATGCCGATCAAAGCGGTGTAACCGTTATGGGGAGCTGGGAACTGCAAAATGTGGGAGAAAACGGGTCCGCTCTCGTGTCTCCACCCACGGAGGATACGATGACCGTGACGTTCAGTACCGAGATTGCCTATGACGGCTATCTGTTCCTGAAGATTATCTGGCCCAGATTCGAGGGCAAACTGGGGCACGGGAGCACGATAAGACTACGAATTCAACATAGGGATATCGATACTATCGTAGGATGGAATCAAGAGTCACTCATTGGTCATTGGCGACCCTTTTACGAGAACCGGTGTGCCGTGGGTGACGCGCTTACACTCACTTTTTTTGCGTCCACCGACAATCGGCACCAGATAGCGGTTGATGCCGTCGACCTCACCATTTACTCGGGCATGCCGGTTCATGAAGGGACAATAGAAGGCAACCTGGGGGATTTTAGCGCCTTCGACAACGGTTCTTATCATAAATTGTATCTTGTTGATTTATCGGAAAAGGGGTTTTCGGTTCCTTTCAAAGTATTTCCCCATCTTGTGCAACAGGCATCGCTCAAACCCGCGCTGGACTTCATGATCGACTCCCGTTGCGGGGCTGAGTGCGGTGGAAACTGCCCGGACCAATACGGCTGGAAAAATCCGATGTGGAAAGACGCTGTTCAATTCGGATATGAACTCCCAAGCCTGGTTGAATTATACCAATCCAATCCGTCGGTGTTTCTTCGATGGAAAGAGCAGGAACTCCCGGTCGAATCCCCCGACATAATCGATTTAATAGTCCATGGAGTAACAAGTCTTCTCGAAAAGGAATGTAAACGTCCGCAATTAAAAGCGCAACTTGCCCATTTTCTGTCTGTGTATCCGGACATCCAGGAGTGGGTTGATGGGGGATTGTATGAACAGGCGAAAGAATATGCATTTACCCAATGGGCAAGTGACGAGCTTGGGCAATGCGGTGGTGATTACGGAGTAGTCACCAGAACATATCCATCGAACAACCTGCTGCAGACGTTTGAGATAGTCGGTACCAATAAAGGAGAGTTCCCTCCGGGTAACACGATACTGCCGAACCTGCTTATGTACGAAGTCGCGAAACGGGAAGGACGAGGGGATAGCGCCGACTATTTCAAAGCCGCCTATGATCAGACTCAATGGGTAATCGATGCGGTGGACTGGAAAGATCCCACCACTACCAAGGGACAGCGGGTGACCGAGCACGCCACTATGCGTTCTCTCGCCTATTTTCAGAAGAATTATCCCGATCGGGCGCCGACCGGTCTTTATGACAAAATTGTTGAATGGGCACGGGTAGTTGAGTACCGTTCGGACAATCTGTGGGACTTTCGCCGGTATTCGAAATACCCCGGGGATGCTCCATATGTTAAAGAGAATAATGACAAATGGGTAGATAACTACAACGAAGCCGGCAATGTCGCCGGTGTTCCCGCGATATCATTTGCCGCGGCGGAAATCGTCAAGGATACCGGCCTATCAAAACGATTGCATGAAATCGCGTTCGCCCACATTGACGATGTTTTCGGCAGGAATCCTATTGGAGTGCATTTCGATATGCGCGCGGCGAAGGACTTTCCCGGGGTGGAATACGGATGGCATCTGGCACTCGAAGGGCATTTCTGCGATACAGCTCGCGGACCGCTTCATTCGGCGCCCGTGGAAAAAAACTATCCCTACAAACCGGGGCAGCATAAGGGACATGCCGAAGGCTGGGTACAACATAACACGGCCTGGAATCTAAGCTTGGCACATTTGAACTACTTTGAAACCGAGATTTCTTTCCACGACGGGTCTTTCACTCATCTTCTACAAACACTCCCTGCTTCCGGAGCTCTTGGTATCCGCCTTATCGCACCTCTCAACCACGACAATACGACACGGGAAACCGGCGAAGTCGTGCTGGTTTCGGATAAAGGAGATAAGGAAATTGTGGTGGTCACCGAGAGTTCTCCTTCACATTCATTTTTCGAAGGGACCATTACCGTGTCGTCGGGAGAAGCCGAGGAAATGGACGGCACTATTCAGGTGGACGAGGACGGCGGGCTGGAAGTGCGCTACGGATTAGGTCAATTTACGAAATCAGTTCGTCTGGTGGAAGGAGGGGTGGTTTCCTCGTCGAGCGTTGTGGGGGCATCCTTAAAACAACTCTTGATGGTCCGTACCGGGTCCGGGATACTGATCAGGGATGCGAACTTCGTCCGGAATGTTGCGGTATTTGATGTTCAGGGTAGGAGCCTGCCTGCAAAAATCGAGGTCCGGGGCAATTCGATGAGAATTCATCTCGGTGCAGGAGCCCGTTCTTTGTACATGATCAAAGTTCAGACTTCGCGTGGAGCGCGGATTCATCGTTTTACTCTTTAGAGAATTCTCACCGTTTTTCCGAAAGCCGCCTTTCTGCAATCGTTGAGCTCAATTTTTGAGCTCAACATTGTACATTCCCGGTTCACGGAGGAATTCAGTCCGGGCAGAAAACGACATGGATTTTCATCAGATAATCGCCTTTCCCCGCGCTTCCGGGGCGTATGTCGAAGCGGCAAATGAAAGAATGGTATAATGCATTAGTTAGAGGAAATCAGAAAAGTGATCGGCAGGTATGGACTTCAATCTGGAACGAATCATACAGTACATAAAAACTGCAACCGGCCTGGAAGTCTGTATTTTCGATTTGGCCTATTTCAGCGATGAACTGCCGGTGCTTGCTCTATCTTCGGAACATCGCGTTCACGGTTCCCCATTCTGCAAGTACATAAAAACAAAAAAGGCGGTGCAGAAGGAGAAATGTGTCTCTGAGGAACTACTGCGGCTCGAAGCGGCACGAGAAAAACGGGAAACCATTATACACACGTGCTACGCAGGAGTTACCGATATGATAACCCCTATCTTCCACGGCACCAGGATCATAGGCGGCGTGTTCCTCGGACAGATTATCCTTGAGGAAAACGCCGGATCCGATTTTCTTGAGCGTTTCGCCCGGGAGCTGGGGTATGACTCCGGACGATTGATCGAATATGCCGGGAAGCAGGGCGCCAAAGATATGTCAGTTCTATATTCTCACCGTGTAATTGCAGAGTTTCTGGCTCGATTCGTCGAGGTGAGCATCGAGAATGAAATGCTCAGGAAACTTGATGGAACAAATGCCAAAGACTCAACCCGGGTTCGCATTGATCCCGGCAGTATTCCCAACCAGTTTCTTGTCGATCTGAGAGCGAAAGCTCATTCGCGCCCGACCCAATCGATACTCGATCTGATTATGGTATCATATTGGGAAGAGCGCACTTTTGCATCATATGCCGAAGCGGCGGGAGTATCTCAGTCCGTCGCTTCACGGATTCTCAAACGGGAAACGGGTATTTCATTCAGAAAAATTATTAAGAAGGCCAGGGCGTTGGGCGCGGCATACCTGTTGAAAAAGTACGATGTAAATGTATCGGAAGCCGGGTATGTTGTGGGATACCAGAATGCATTTTCGTTCTCGCGGGCATTCAGAGAGGCTATGGGGATGACGCCGAGCGAATATGCCCGGCGGCATCAGTCACTTCCGATTTAATACGGATTATGGATAGTTTTTTTTAGCCGTGGGATTGTCGCTGCTTTTTCCTGGAATCGACCGGCGGAATTGCTTCGAGCAGGTCCCGGACCAAGTGTGACATGAACGTGTGACACGATCTTCCGTACGTGCGTTTGGTTCTAAAAATCTGAGCCATCCGGCATTTGCATGGATTCCTGAATCGTTGCACGATATCTTGTTTTATCCAGCCGTCACAGATCATACTCTTACGCGTCTAAAAGCACTTCCCGGTTTCTTCTCTCACACAACTGTTATCGGAACACTTGTAGCAGACTTCGTTGGGAAGTTTGTCCTCTTCGTAAAACAACCGAATATTCTCCAACGTCGTATTCCCGATATTATTCATTGCCTCGATCGTGAAGAAGCCCTGATGCGAGGTAATCAATACATTGGGAAAGGTCATGAGACGCGCGAGGACATCGTCGGTGATGGTCGTGGATGAAAAGTCCTCGAAGAAGTAATCCGTTTCCTCTTCGTACACATCGAGTCCGGCCGAGGCGATGTGACCGTTTTTCAACCCGTGAATCAGGTCTTTCGTGTTTACTAGAAGACCACGCCCCGTGTTGATTATCATTACACCTTTCTTCATCTCGGCGATACTGTCCCTGTTTATCATGTGCTTGTTTTCGGGTGTCAGAGGGCAGTGGAGGGTGACGATATCGGATTCACGGTACAGTGTATCCAGATTTACGTATTGGGCTCCGGATTTTTCGGCAAAGTCATTGTCCGGAAAGACATCGAACATCAGCACGCGCATCCCGAAACCTCTCAGGATTTCGACAGCCGCCTTTCCGATTTTCCCGGTACCGACAACTCCGGCCGTCTTTCCGTACATGTCGAAGCCCATCAGGCCCGCGATGGAGAAATTGTTGTCTCTGACCCGGTAGTAGGCCCGATGCGTTTTGCGGTTCAGGCCCAGCATGAGTGCGACTGCATGTTCGGCCACGGCACGGGGAGAATAGGCCGGAACACGAACTACATGAATTTTCTTGTAGACCGCGCTGAGATCCACGTTATTGTACCCGGCGGATCGTAACGCTATGAGTTGTATACCGAATGAGTGCAGCTTTTCGATAATTTCCGCATTGAGGGTGTCATTCACAAAAGCACAGACCACATCGTGACCGTTCGCCAGGGGTACCGTTTCGTTGGTGAGCCGGTTCTCCAGGAAGGTGATATGGAATCCGTAAGGTTTGTTCAACCGGGTGAATGATTCTTTGTCATACGATTTTGTATCGAAAAAGGCGATATTCGGCTTCATTCATTCTTTCCTTTCAATTCTTCATGCCACTGGGTTCAGCAGAAATTGTGCCGACCAGTGCAACCCTTCCCGTTTCGACCAGTCCCGGGGAAGTATCCAGCAAACCGATTAAAAATGCATTATACCCCACCGATTATGTGTCGGGGAGTATTTTGGAGGCTCAAACGACAGTGGTGTGATACAATAAAGAGGAGGAGTGAACTCGCTATGGCGCCCGTTTATGCATTTCCCGATGGTTTTCTGTGGGGGGCGGCAACTGCATCCTACCAGGTTGAGGGAGCGTTTGCCGAAGACGGAAGAGGAGTTTCGATCTGGGATACCTATTCTCATCTACCCGGAAGAGTGTACGAAAACCACAACGGTGACATAGCTTGTGACCAGTATCATCGGTATAGAGAAGACGTCACTCTTATGAAATCCCTGGGTCTTGGGGCATACCGGTTTTCGGTATCCTGGTCGCGAGTTTTTCCCGAAGGGCGGGGAAAGGTAAATGAAAAGGGGATCGATTACTATGATCGTCTGGTCGATGAACTCCTGAGTAAGGGTATCGAGCCCTGGATCACGCTTTTCCATTGGGATCTTCCCCAGGCGCTTCAGGATGCTTATGGGGGTTGGGCGTCTCGAGAGATCGTGAGCGACTTTGCCGAATACGCCGCATGTGTTACGAAACGGTTGTCTGATCGCGTGAAGAATTTTTTCACGATCAACGAATTCGTCTGCTTCATCGATTATGGTTACAGGGACGGGGAACGCGCGCCGGCATTGCGTCTTTCGCCTTCCGAGGCCTGCCAGACCCGCCATAATGCATTGCTCGCGCATGGAACGGCCGTGGGAGCGATCCGTGACAATGCAAAAGGACCGGTTCGGGTCGGACTGGCGGATAATCCACCTCCGTGCGTCCCGGTTATCGAAACCGAAGAGAACATCAAAGCCACCGAATCGGCAATGCGGGAGCTGAATGCCGGATTTCTTACGGCCATTCTGGAGGGACGATATACCGACAAATATCTGAAAGATACCGGCGTGAACGCCCCGAAGTGGACGCCTGATGAGATGAAAATCATTTCGACACCGCTGGATTTTGTGGGGCTGAACCTGTATTCTCCGGTACACGTCCGGGCTTCGGACTCGGAGCAGGGCTACGAGGTACTCGAGGATCCCGAAACTTACCCCAGAATGAACATCCCATTCATCAAGATCAATCCGGAGATCTTGTACTGGGGCGCCCGGCACCTGAAGAACATCTGGGATGTCGGTTCAATTTACATTTCCGAAAACGGTTGTGCCGCGGGAGACAAACAGTCTCACAACGGCGAAATAGTCGACACGGACAGAGTGTTCTACCTCAAAACGCATCTGAAATCAGTCCATCGAGCCGTAACGGAGGGGTATCCGCTGCACGGTTATTTCACCTGGTCTCTCATGGATAATTTTGAGTGGAATCACGGATACTCAAAGCGATTCGGAATAGTATACGTGGATTACCAAACGCTCGAGCGTACCCCGAAGATGAGCGCTCAGTGGTACAGTCGAGTAATTGCGGAAAACGCGGTGGTTTAGCCCAGGTTTCGCATTCGAGATCGTGCAACAGCTTACGCAGAATGCCGTGAGTCGATTGCGAAACCTGGGCTAGAGAGGTGGAATATGAGGGGGAGCGAGGTCGTCCAGAACCCGGAACCCCGAGATATCAGCGCCCGGTCGGACAGATAGTATATTGAGCCATTATGGAAAAGCTCGACCTTCTCATGGACAAAGCGGCGCTCGACCGTGCCCTTACCCGTATTGGACATCAGATTCTCGAAAAGAATCCGGACCTGACCAATGTCGGTTTTATCGGAATGCAGACACGTGGTGTGTTCCTTGCCCGTCGTATCGCGGCGAAAATCAATGAGATGGAGAGTGCCTCGCTTCAGACGGGAGTACTGGACGCTACACTGTATCGTGATGACTACCGAACTTCGCTCAAGCAGCCGTCGGTCAGGGTAACGGACATTCCGTTCGATATAAACGGCAGGGACGTGATATTGGTCGATGATGTCCTGTTTACCGGGAGAACTGTCCGGGCCGCGCTCGATGCTTTAACCGATTTCGGCCGTCCACGCACCATTCAGCTCGCGGTGCTTGTTGACCGCGGACATCGGGAATTACCGATAAGGGCCGACTACGTAGGGAAAAAAATCACGACGGCCAAGAATCAGGAAGTTGCACTCAAGGTGACCGAATGTGACGACGAAGACTCTCTCTGGCTAATGGAATTAAAGGAGGCTGACTGAGAATGGGGTTGTCCATCCAGCATTTGCTTGGTTTAGAAGGCGTCTCCAAAGAAGATATTGAACTCATTCTCGACACCTCGGATTCATTTCATGAGGTTCTGCAGCGTGAAATAAAGCAGGTCCCGACTCTCCGAGGCAAGACTGTGGTAAATCTGTTTTACGAGAACAGTACTCGTACCCGCATTTCTTTCGAACTTGCCGAAAAACGTCTTTCGGCCCAGCCTCTCAACTTCTCTGCTTCCACCAGCTCGGTCAAAAAGGGTGAAACCCTCAAAGACACGATTCAGAATATCGAAGCCATGAAGATCGACATGGTGGTGGTTCGCCACGGAGCGGCGGGAGTGCCATACTTTCTTACCCGGTGCACCGATGCGGTGATTATCAACGCGGGAGACGGGCTTCACGAGCATCCAACGCAGGCCCTGCTCGATATGATGACTATCCGTCGGAAATTCGGGACGCTCGAAGGCTTGAAAATTGCCATAATCGGGGATATCTGGCATAGTAGAGTTGCCCGGTCCAATGCGTGGGGGATGAAAACGATGGGCATGGATGTTCGACTGTGCGGACCTACCACTCTTCTACCGCAGCATCCCGAAAGTCTGGGTGTCATGGTGACCGACAATCTCGAAAAAGCGCTCGAAGATGTGGATATCATCATGTTGCTTCGACTTCAAACCGAACGGCAGTCAAGCGGATTGTTTCCATCGATCCGGGAATACCGTAATCGGTATGGAATCGATCGGGAGAAGCTTTCAACATTGCGTAAATCGCCCGTGATCATGCATCCCGGGCCTATCAACAGAGGAATCGAGTTGGCCTCGGAAGTCGCGGATGGTGAGCATTCGGTTATTCTGGATCAGGTGACCAATGGTGTAGCGGTTCGCATGGCCGTATTGTATCTCCTTGGGGGTGGTGAATGAAATACAGCAAGGGTACTTATGGCAGGATGATTTATCCGGTGGATGTCCATAGTACACCGCCACGGGTACTGATACAAAACGGCAGGGTGATCGATCCGGAAAACGGCACTGACGGCGTGTTTGCCGTAGCGCTTGCCGACGGCAGGGTGCACTCGGTTACCTCCGAACCACCGGAGGGATTTACCGCGGACGAAAGGATCGATGCCTCTGGAATGTGGGTTGTTCCCGGTCTGATGGACATGCATGTCCATCTCAGAGAGCCGGGGCGAGAGGATAAAGAGACAATCGCTACCGGAACTCAGGCCGCGGCTGCCGGTGGAATAACCGCTGTTGCATGTATGCCCAATACCAATCCGGTTCTGGATGAGGAGAGCAAAATCCGGTATGTGATCCAGCGCGGGGAGGAATGTCCGTGTCGAATATATCCTGTCGGCTCAATTACCAAGAATCTCGCGGGCGAGGAACTCTCGCCATTTGATGAGATGTATCACGCCGGGGCTCGTGCGGTATCCGACGATGGGAAAAGCGTTGCGGATTCCCGGATGATGAAGAACGCTCTGAACTACTCAAAGTCGTTTCAGATGCCGGTGATCTGTCACTGCGAAGACGCACGCCTGGCGCTCAACGGGTACATGAACGAAAGCCGTATGTCGACCCGTCTGGGGCTGAGAGGAATTCCCGCCGCGGCCGAAGAAATCATTGTCGCCCGTGATATTATGCTGGCCGAGTACACCGGGGCACGGATTCATATTGCGCATGTGTCTACCGAAGGGTCGGTTCGTCTGGTCCGGGAAGCGAAATCGCGAGGCGTACAGGTTACCTGCGAGACCTGTCCCCACTATTTTGTCTTTACCGACGAAGATCTTGCCACGTACGACACCAACAAAAAAATGAATCCCCCTCTCAGGACGCCGTGTGATCGTGACGCCTTGATAAGGGGAATCTCCGAAGGTGTGATTGACGTCATCGCAAGTGACCATGCGCCTCACACACGTGAAGAAAAAGATGTGGAGTTTGGAGAAGCCGCGTTCGGGGTAATTGGTCTTGAAACGATTCTTGCCGCATCGATAACCTACCTGGTAAACAAAAACGTAATCGATCCGGCGACTCTGGTGAAAAAGCTTTCGACGACACCCAATCGAATAATGCGGACCGGGGGTGGGAATCTCGGGATCGGCGCTCCGGCCGATGTGTCCATTATCGATCCGGGCGCAATATGGAATGTCGATGTCAACGCATTTTATTCCAAAAGCATCAACTCGCCCTTCGGCGGAGCGTCACTTACCGGTATGGCTCGGTATACGATTGTCGACGGAAGAGTTGTTTTTTCGAGAGACGTCGAATAGGAATCTCTTATTACCATGGATGCTTTTACATTATATACCAATACATTCGGCTCTGAGCCTGAAACACAGGCGTTTGCGCCCGGAAGAGTTGAAGTTCTGGGGAACCATACCGACTATAATGAGGGCTATGTCCTGTCGTGTGCAGTCGATCGTGGAATTCGGGTTGCGGTCGGAAAATCTTCGGATACCAAGACCTCCGAATTCATATCCACGCATTTTCAAGAAACTATCTCCGGGAATTCGGATCGCCCGTTTCCAGAAAACAGTTGGGTGAACTATCCGCTGGGCGTCTGGGTTATGTTGCGCGATGCGGGATATCCGGTGCATCCCTTTCGGATCGCCGTCTCGGGTGATATTCC
Organism: uncultured Fibrobacterota bacterium; assembly: GCA_964346405.1. Classification (GTDB taxonomy): domain Bacteria; phylum Fibrobacterota; class Chitinivibrionia; order Chitinivibrionales; family CAYFVL01; genus CAYFVL01. Next base: position 5,069 of record CAYFVL010000014.1, on the reverse strand, counting down.
GTTAGGCGCGGGGCTCTCCTCGTCGGCGGCTTTAGAAATCGCTACAGGCATGGCCCTGTCCGCACTGTTCGACTTTTCGGTGGAGAAGGTCGCTCTGGCCAAATTGTGCCGTAAAGCGGAGAACGAATTTGTCGGAACCAACTGCGGTCTGCTCGATCAGTTTACCTCGGTACTTGGTAAACGAGACCATCTCCTGTTTACGGATTTCCGGTCGCTCGATCATCGTACCGTACGGTTGCCGGGCGACGATGTGTGCCTTGCGGTTACGGTTACCGGGGTAATGCATTCGCTGGTGGAATCCGCGTACAACGATCGTCGTGCGGAGTGCTTTCAGGCCGCAAAGCATTTTGCGGAAAAGGACAAGTCGGTGACTACGTTACGGGATATCTCGATGAACACACTGAAGTCCGGTGAAAAAGAACTGGATCCGGTGGTATTTCGAAGAGCCAAACACGTGGTGGGGGAGAATGAACGCGTCCTTCACGGCATAGGCCTTATCGAGCTGGGCGATTTAGAATCCTTTGGGCGTCTTCTGTTCGAATCGCATGAAAGTTCCCGCATAAATTTCGAGAATTCCTGTGACGAACTTGACATTCTGGTCGATGAAGCTCGAAAGATCGAGGGAGTGTACGGGGCTCGGCTGACCGGCGGCGGATTTGGCGGAGCCACTCTTACACTTCTCAAGGAATCGGCAAAAGACCTTTTTTCCTCCCGGATTACCCAAGCCTGCAAAAAGCGAACCGGCAGGGATACCACCGTGTATTTTGCCCAGATTGGTGAAGGCGCACAGTTGCTTTAACCCAGGTTACGCAGTCGAGATCGTGCAACAGCTTACGCAGAATGCCGTGAGTTGATTGCGAAACCTGGGTTAACAGTCACCCGGAATAAGCAACACCCCCCGGGCAAACGACCAAAGTCCATACGAGTCCCAAAGTGACGTGCAAAAAAGTTATGAATATCTCCGTGCTGTCCGCGGTTTCTCTTTTTTACCACCACCCCCACGGGCACGAAAAATCAACAAGCATCGAGCGCCGAATGAAAACCCGCCCAAATGAACTACTCGGTTAAGTCCGAGACTGGTTGCGATACTACTGCCGTTGGAGGAAAAAAATGAAGATTGCCGATTTGATTTGCCGGACCGGGGGCTTGTGAAGTTACTACCAAGCAGCGCTCATCCCGCACCGCGTCGAGAACGAGTCTTTGCGGGAAAACGAATTGTCGGGGAGGTGTCCAGAAAACGGGGCTAATTTCAAGACTGAAAGTTCACGATGAACTCGTTCAACGGCTTGGAGGCTGAAGAACAGTTCAGCTTCCAACCCGTTGTAATCAATAAACTTGCACCAATGAATTGATAGTCCGCCGCCGAAGAAGGGAAGTTTTAACTGTAATCAGTTATCTTAGATTCATTTCAGCGCCCAAGACATGGCCCGTCGTGGGGCCGATTTCCAGAAGCAGAAAGCGAGGAACCAGCATTGGACCTCAAGAAATATGTAGAAGAATTGAAGAAGATTGCCCGTGAAGCCAGAACAGAGTCAAAACTGGAGGTTGAATCGACCGCCGTGTTGAGGAAATGCTTAAATGCCAGTGGCGTTGATTTTGACCCTGCGATAAATGAGTCTCTGAAAAGCCTTGGCCTATCACAGGTTGACGCAGACAGGCCTGATGGCGTGTTCGGGCACATCGTTTACGACTACAAAGAGCCGGATCTCCTCAAGTCCAATGCCCAACTGAAGAAGGCTGAAGCTCAGATCGAGAGATATTTGGACATAATTACTGGAGGCCATTCTGAAGCTCCCCAGCAATGTAGTCTATGGTTTGCATATCTCTTCGATGGCTACACATTGGTGTTTTGCCGAAGCAACGGTGTGGACTGGGTATGGACTGACCGTACGCCCTTGTCTGAGAACTCATTAAACTTTCTACTACATGCATATAGCTCACTGAAGAGAAAACCACTTACGGCCCCCCTGCTATCGTCAGCCTTCGGGAAGAACTCAGACGCTGCACGAAAGACAATCCGCATATTGTGTGAGCATCTTTCTCACCCCAAGCACAAAACGAACATGCTTTACCGTGAGTGGCGGAGACTTTTCGAACAAGTTTCGACGTATGAACTCGATGAGTTAGAGTCATTGAAAAAATGGACAGACGAGGTTAGTATAGTCGAAGAAGACGCCTCACATATCCTCTTCGCGATGCATACATATTACAGCTTTGTAGTGAAGCTACTTACCTCGGAGCTGCTTTCTGCGCCTTTGAACGGGGAATCACTCTGCTACACAATCTCGACCGCAGCATCGGATGACGCCATATTCGAAGTCCTGAGCGAATTGGAAAACAGCGAACACTACAAAAGGTTGCGTATCTCTAATTTTCTGGAGGGAGATTTTTTCAGTTGGTACCTAGTGGAAAGGTCTACCGGGCTTGCTGAGGCAATTCGCAATGTTGCTAATGAATTGCTCGATTTTGAGCCCGCCACTGCTTACCTGTTGCCTGGGAGCATAAAGGACCTTCTCAAAGCATTCTACTCAAGTCTGATTGACGAACAAATACGACACGACCTCGGAGAATACTACACGCCGGATTGGCTTGCGCAGCATCTTCTCAACAGGGTTGGCTATGCGGGCGATATACAGCAAAAAGTACTCGACCCCACTTGCGGCTCTGGCACTTTCCTTATTGAGTGTATTGTCCGACTAAAGGGTAAATGCGTAGAGGCAGGAAAGACTCCTCTTGAGACTCTGATGACGATAGTTGACAACATCAAGGGCATTGATCTGAATCCCCTTGCCGTGATTTCTGCGAGGGCTAACTACATCCTATCCATAGCTGATTTAGTCTTTGAACTCGGGCATGACATTGAAATACCAATATACCTTGCAGATTCGGTCAATGTGCCAACTGAAAGAGATGATTTCAGTGGAAACGCATACCTTGAGTATAATCTGGATACGGAATTGAAGCAGTTTCTCATAAGGCTGCCATCCTCTCTTGTTCATGCGCAGGTTCTTGGCCGAATACTGCTTCTGTGCGAGGATTGTATCACACACAATAAGTCATTTCAGGGATTCCGCGAGGTTCTACAGAATGATAACGCTATCTCTATGCATCTTGATGAATCCGTTCTCGCATACCTTGAGGATTTCTACTCAGTGATTGAGACACTTGAGAATAAAGATTGGGACCGTATCTGGTGTCGTATTCTCAAGAACAACTTCAGCCCACACGGTTTCCCTGTTTTCGATTTCATCATAGGCAATCCGCCCTGGGTAAGATGGAGTCGATTGCCAGAAACCTACAGGAATCGCGTGAGAGCGTTCTGCAAATACTACGGTTTGGTTTCCGGGCGAGGATACTCTGGCGGAATAGAGAGCGACATCTCGACGGTGATAACATACAGCGCTGCAGACCATTGGTTGGCAGATGGCGGTAGGGTCGCGTTCATCATAACTTGGACCGTCTTCAAGACTGGCTCAGCACGGGGATTTCGTCTCTCAGAACTGCCAGACGGAACAGGGCTGAAAATGCTGGAGATTGCAGACATGACATCCCTTCAACCTTTCGCGGACGCGACAAACGAAACTGCTATTTACATTGCAGAGAAGGTCGGCAAAGCCAAGAATGCTATCCGCAGCAAAATTCCCTGCAGGATCTGGAATGCTACTGGTAGAAATACACGAATTCCTCCGTATCTGTCGCTGGCTGAGGTCTCACAGGTAACCTCTATCACAGAAGGCGCTGCCTGCCCAGTCGCTGATTGGGGCTCTCCTCTCTTCACGGGAGATAAGCAACACTTCGCCAGCGCCTCCGTTTTGAAAGGCAACAGTGATTATGTCAATGTCGCTCATAGGGGGACCGTGACGGACTGTGCGCGTGTATACTGGGTCAAGCTTCTGAAGTATTCAGCAGAAACAAACCGAGCTCTCATCAGAACACTTACCAAGAACGAACTGGCAAGGGCACGGGAAGTCGCTCCGGTGAAGGGCGTCTGGATTGAGGCAGACCTTCTCTATCCACTCATCCGCGGAAGAGGTGTTGGAAAGTATTCATTTGAGACAGAGGGGTGGTACCAGATAATACCGAACAATCACTATGAAGACGTTGCAGGTGAATCCTCCTTCGCCGTCAAGTACCCTCTGGCATATTCCTATTTCAAACGCTACGAAGACGTCTTGCGAAATAGAGCGACCTACAAACGATATCAAGTCCATCTGCCATTCTACGTCATCTACTGCGTCGGTGACTACAGCTTTGACCCATACAAGGTAGTTTGGATGGAACAGCAGAATCCGAGTGCATTTCGAGCGACAGTGATATCCAAGACACCTGACGCACAAACTGCTAATACCTTGATTGTACCAGACCATAAGCTCTACTTCGCGTCATTCAAGTTAGCTGCGGAAGCTCACTATGTTTGCGGATTCCTGAATTCTCGTCCTGCGCGCACATGGCTTGGCGGTTTCTTGCTTGGTAAGCAAATTGGGACGACTGTTTTTGAATTCATGAAGCTCCCACCCTTCAGCCCGGATTCTGCTGATGCTTTGGAGATATCTTCTATCTCAAAATCAGCTCACAAATCAAGAAGAGGAGGTAAGGACAGGACCGAACTTGAGGGCTCTGCTGAAAGAAAACTCGAGAATGCGGTCGTCAGGCTTTGCCGAACATAGCGCCTTCGCTCATCCTCCGCTACGGCGCTGAAGGAAGGGCGCTGATAAAGGGGAAAAGAGAAGAGCGGGGGCGGAAGAAGATTGAAATGCGGTAGAGTGCCAGTTTACAGCCTACAACACGGCAATTTCGCGTCGGCCGGAGTACCGGCCTTGGCCCTTCGGGCAAATGGACACTACAGCGGCGGCATTCAAGGCATTCGGCAGCAAGCAAGCCTCATGTCCTTTCATGTCCAGCCGCCACCACTTCGCAAGGTGCCGAGCCCGAACCGCTGTTACCGATACCGGCAAGGTCGGGGTTATCCTGCCGCATGGCGTTTTGTTTCGCGGTGCATCGCAAACAAGCCGATCTGCTACTTTCACGCGGTCTTATTGCAGATAAATCCTTCCTTTTAGATAAGCTTA